>NZ_JAVRBF010000191.1:0-1064 GCF_032436805.1 Streptomyces sp. P17
AGAGCCCGTGAACAAACTGATCATTTCCGGTGTTTGGCGTCCTTCGTGCCCGCCAGGCGCCGTGACATCAGCATGATCATGGACCACTTGACCATGGCTTCATGGTGCTCGGGTAACCGTTCGTAGTCGCGTACGCAGCGGCGGCGCTGGAAGATCCACGACAGCGTGCGCTCCACCACCCACCTGCGTGGCAGGACCACGAAGCCCTTGACGTCGTCGTTGCGCTTGACGATCTCAATCGTGAGCCGGAGCTTCTTCCTGGCCCAGGTGACGAGTTTCCCGGCGTAGCCGCCGTCGGCCCAGACCAGACTGATCGATTCGAAGAGGTCACGCAGGTGCGCCAGTGCGGGGCGGGCTCCGTCGCGGTCCTGCACGCTCGCGCTGGTGACCATGACGACCAGGAGCAGGCCGATCGTGTCCACGATCACGTGGCGCTTGCGGCCTGCCACCTTCTTGCCCGCGTCGTACCCGCGGCTGTCGGCGCCGACCGTCTCCGCGGCGCGTACCGACTGCGAGTCGATGATCGCGGCGGTCGGGTCGGTGTCCCGGCCCTCAGCGCGGCGGACCTCGTCGCGCAGGTCATTGTGGATGGCGTCGACGCTTCCGTCGTGCCACCACCGGGTGAAGATGGTGTGCACTGTGCGCCAGTGCGGGAAGTCGCCCGGCAGGTTGCGCCACTTGTTGCCGTTGTCCGCGACGTAGAAGATCGCGTCCACGATCAGCCGACGGCAGTACTCCTCCGGCCGCCCGCCGTTGCCGTCCAGCCAGGCCGGCCACGGCAGCACCGCCGCGATGACCTGCCACTCCGCGTCGGTGGTGTCCGAGGTGTAGCGGCGGGGCCGGGCCGGATGACGGCGGCCGTGCCCGAACCGGCAGGCCAGGCACGAGCAGTCGGCTTGCCCATTCGGGGCGACAGCAGGGGCGGCAGGGGCGTACAACGGCATGACAGGACCTCTTGGCGCGACTGGGCTTCGACACCGCAGTTGCTACCAAGAGGTCCTGGTTGTTCAGGTCAATTCACGGATTCCCACCCGCCCGCAACGATCAGTTTGTTCACGGGCTCT
>NZ_JAVRBF010000414.1:0-348 GCF_032436805.1 Streptomyces sp. P17
GCCTACCTGGAAGAAAACCGGGCGCTTGTCCGCATCCCTGTCGCTGGCCGAGTTTGCGCCTACGCGCTGGACCCTCACGAGGTCTGGAAGGGCTACGACAACGCCAAGGAATACGCGGCCTTCGTGACCAAAACCTTGGTCAACAAGGACGGCGATATCCGCCGCCGGATCATGTCGATGTTCAGCCCGGAAGAGCGGCCAAACGACGACCGCGACCCGAACACGCTGGACATGTTTGAAGGCACTCCCCACAATGAGCAACGAAACGAAGGAGAAAATCTTTATGAAAAAAACGTTCGCTCTTGCTGCCATGATGGCGGCAATCGCTCCGAATCTTGCTTCAGCGGC
>NZ_JAVRBF010000415.1:0-377 GCF_032436805.1 Streptomyces sp. P17
GCTTGCCCTTCGGGGTCATGTCGGCATCAACCTCAATGACAATCTTCGGCAGGCCAGCCGCATAAGCAACAATACATGCCTGGCGCTGGGCTTCAATCTGCTCGGCGGTGTATTCGATGTTCATCATGGCTGCTGCTCAGTTTGTTGGTGTAGGTATAGATTAGCCATCTGCACTAATCCTATCAACATCATGGATAGGACAATCGAGTTCATGGATAGAACACTGAAATACGCGCATAAAAAAGGGTCGCTAGCGGGATGAGTTCTAGCGACCCTTACGCAACAAGATGGGAGAGGACACCTTGATGCGCTACCGGTGGAGAGGGGCACCGGGCGGCGATTACTCAGCCAGCACCGTTAGTTTATCGCCCTAAATG
>NZ_JAVRBF010000416.1:0-376 GCF_032436805.1 Streptomyces sp. P17
GTAGCGCTTGCGCTATGATTGGTTTAAGCTCTAGACCATTAATTTCGCGTACAGCGGTTTGCATCGCTTGGGCGAGTTCTGTTCCCATCCATTCAAGACGCTCAATAACTTCGGGGCTGTTCGCTCCAAAACGAAGAACTTTACCTAAGCCTTCATTAAAGTTACAAAATACGCGTTGAGTGCCCTCTTCTGTCTGGTTTTCAACAACCCATACTGGCATAGAACGACTAATAATGCCGGCCATTGGACCCACTGCGTCATAGTGATGGCAAGGCTCAAATATAACCTCACCCGACTCGATCATTGATTGTGCTTCTTCAATATCCTTAGCCCATTTCTCAAATACAATTGCACCAAGAATTGCACCTTGTACAGG
>NZ_JAVRBF010000417.1:0-376 GCF_032436805.1 Streptomyces sp. P17
GTTTGGGTGATGACGATCCCGTGGCGAGGAAATGCCCACAGCGGGCGCGGATCGCTGGATACCTCAGCGATCCGCTGGTGGAGCCAGCGCGTGTCATGAGGAGTCCCTCGGGGTAGCCGCAGGTGGGTGAGTATCATGCTGATTCCTTTCGTTTCGGCTCGGTCCGGTCGGTCAGCTCTGCGACGAAGCCCCGGCCCGCGTTGTCGAGGTGGAGTGCCACGTCGGAGAGGGGCACCGAGTCGGCGATCGCGGCGAGGTGGTTGAGGCTACGGGCGATCTGCTCGGACAGGCGGTCACTATCCTCGATGGTGGCGAGCTGCCGTATGCGCGATTCTGAGGGCCTTTCAGTGGCTTGGGGTCCATGGGTACCAGCCTG
>NZ_JAVRBF010000418.1:0-375 GCF_032436805.1 Streptomyces sp. P17
CGGCATTCTTCATGCCAATGCTTCCCGGTATCTTCGGTCCTGCAATGACTGTCGGTACGTCTATGGGCTTCTCTGGTATGACTGCTGCTATTATTGGCTCTGTGACCAATGCTCTTGCAGGTATGATGCTTTCGACGCTTGTATCGACAATGGCAGGCAAGGGCGGTGTCCTTGGTTCCATCATCGGGGCAGTGCTCGGTTTCGTTCTTATGAACGGTATTACCTCTGTATTCAACACAGGAACATGGGCGCTGAACTGGTCCGATCTTTTCTCCGTACCTAACCTGTTGAAGATGACCGATGCTGCATCGAACATCTATGGTTCCATGGTTCAGAGCAATATTGCTGGTATGCAGGCTGAATTGGAGGCTTTCC
>NZ_JAVRBF010000419.1:0-374 GCF_032436805.1 Streptomyces sp. P17
GCCGCGGCGTGGATCAGGACGCGTTCACCGGACTTGAGACCGGCCAGATCCCGCAACCCGTAATACGCCGTCAGGAAGACGGTCGGGACTGACGCGGCCTCGCCGAAGGAAAGCCCCTCGGGTATCGGTGCCAGGGTGCGCTCGTCGGCGGTGGTCAGCGGGGCGAACGCGGCCGCGAAGCCGCCGAACACCCGGTCCCCGACGGAGAATCGCGTCACGCCGGGCCCGGTCTCCACGATCACGCCCGCGCCCTCGGTGCCCAGGCCCTCGTTGGACGGAGCGAGGCCGAGGGCGACCGCCACGTCGTAGAAGTTGAGGCCCGCGGCCCGCACCTGCACCCGGACCTCGCCCGCCTCCAACGGCCGCGACGCACG
>NZ_JAVRBF010000420.1:0-374 GCF_032436805.1 Streptomyces sp. P17
TGCAACCTTTCACATTCGATATGTGTGAGATAACGGGCAAAGTCTTCAAATTCAATCAACCCTGAATTCGGGCAACGATCTTGCTTAGTTGTAAGTGTATATGCCTTGTCAGCATATGTGATGTTTTCACATATTCCTTTGCCTGAATTTCTTGAACGACCTGCGCCATCAGACCACATTTTCTCACGTGACGGCGTTCGTTTCATTTTATACGGTTTTTGTTCCTCGCAACCGTATTCACGGATCATCCAGAATTTCACACCAGCGTCAACGATCGGTGCGATTGGAATGTTCGTCCAATACATACGTTTGCGACGTTGCGCGCTGAATAACGCACTATCGATTTCAACAGGTTCCACACCCGTTAAAAGAGT
>NZ_JAVRBF010000192.1:0-1056 GCF_032436805.1 Streptomyces sp. P17
CACTATCGTCAGGTGAGAGGTCTTGGAACTCTACACCGCCCGGAGGCATTTGCCAGAATACCGGGTTAACCTGCGTGCCACCAACCTTGCGTGTTGAAACGTCAGTTTGCCCTTCTCCCTCAAAGTCCTGATCAGAGTTGAACTGAACAAGAGTTTTGTTAAGAGTACCTGCCTTGACCTCAATCGAGAAGGTGTAGGTTTTCCCAACTTCAAGGTCCATCACATTTCCTGTTGTGAACCATGGTGCGCCATTGCCGAGGTATTCAGCACTGACCCAACCATCTTCACCAACCACAACAGCGATTTCACTATCACGAGGCCAGTCCTGCAACCGGTTAGAATTCGGTACAAGGTTTGGTTTAGGTACAGGTGGTACGGGTTTTATGTTAGTTACCCCAAAGCGGTTTGCCAACCGTGTATTCCAAGCCAGTCGATGGTTGTGAATACGCATTAAATTAAGCCTCCCAGTGACCGTATACAGTCCCATCAGCAGGCAGCTCCACCTGAAGCTGATTTGCGTTCGTGACGCCAAAGAAGCTGAAATAGGCCATAGGGAATAGCGGAAAACGTTTTCCACCCTGAATGACCCAGCCCAGATCATTGGACACATTGGCAATCGTGATCTGCTTGATCGCCTGTGCTCCAAAGGCAACAGGTGTATTGGCAGTCACAGCGAGTTCGATGTTCCCAGACTGAGCCAAGGAAGGAACCACGGGAACAGGGGATGCACGGAGTTGTGCGTCGGTAAGTCCACCACCGCCACCGCTTCCACCACCCGAAATAGGATTGCCATCAGTGTCGATAGCAATGACATATGGGATCGGAGACTTGGCAGGTACACCACCAACTTCTACCGACTGCGTGAGTTTCATCTCAAGATTAGACATGTATAATACCCTTATAAGGTTGACTGTTGTGCACGGCACACATATACCGCATAGGAAGACAAGAGGGAAACTAATCCTTTTTGTGGTTGGTTTGAAAAAAACCAATAGTCACCGACAGGTTGCTGGCCGCGCCTGTCTGTATCCGGTGGCACTGAGGTCTTACTCCAGA
>NZ_JAVRBF010000421.1:0-374 GCF_032436805.1 Streptomyces sp. P17
GAAAACGGATACACAAGATCTTTACCGAGTTATCGCCATTGAAAATACACTGCTTTATCGTATCAATTATGACACATTGATCACTCTTCTCTCTCCCTACCCTGATGTGATAGCTCAATTCTCACCCAATATTCTCACTCGACTTTCTAATTCACCGACTTCAACGCTATCAGCTCAAACTAAAGATATTTTCTTACAGCGCATCTCAGATGTACTTAACCCAAATATCCTTATCGTTACTCCTGAAACGAAAATATAACAAGTTGCATATCTTATGCATAATGAACTGAGCAGCCCATGCGCAGCCATCGTTGATAAACAGAAAAAGCTTATTGGCTTGGTAACAGATAAAGACATGACAAAGCAAGTCGTCG
>NZ_JAVRBF010000422.1:0-373 GCF_032436805.1 Streptomyces sp. P17
CTGGTTACTACATTCCTCGCCCAGAAGGCAGAAATGGCCGTGGTGGGTCTCATCTGGAACCACAGAGCGATAGCACTATTGCTCGCATCTTCTATAGCGAACGCTCTGCAAAGATATTCATCAGTGCATGGGCGAAAGGCAAATACGTCTGTGATCGCTATATCAGTGATGGGCATCCGGGCAATGACTGGGAAAAGGATTACGTGGAACACACGCATATCGTCCCTGTCGCCTCACGCAACAAAGATGACATGGAAGTCGTCTTCAGGGAGATTGACCTGTGAAAATTCGTATCGAAATTGAGATCGAAGACGCCAATGTCTACGCCAACCGCGAATGCTGGGATGGTGTAATGAAGGCTGTCAATGTCGCT
>NZ_JAVRBF010000036.1:0-93244 GCF_032436805.1 Streptomyces sp. P17
GGCACGCACTCTCGCCGCACCGGCCGAAAGCCCAGGTACATCCAGTACGAGGGCTTCCGGCCGGCACGCCGAGAGCATCGCACCGGACGCCGCTCCTTGACGGGCAGACGTTGCCTGCCGCGGCACCAGGTGCCGATTCAGCTCGAAGTTGTTCAACCCGCCGTATGCGCCTCCGCATCCCTCCTGGCCCGGCTTCTTGCCCTTCTTGCTGGGCCTTTCCAGCCGCAGGTGCACTGGGCCGCGCAGAACGGGCCCTGTTCGATGGTGGCTGTGCGGTGGGTGGGGGGTGGAGGTGGGGCTTGGTCGTGGGCCACGGGGTCAACCGTACCGACGGTTGGTCATGGGCTTCTATGGGAGGTCGCTGCGTGACGGGGGGCTCGTTGTCGTCGTTAGGCGGGACGACGGGGGGCCCGTGACGAACGTACCGGCTGGGGGGTAGGCAGGCGATGGCGGAGCGGCGGTTCAGGCGGCGGGGGGCGGTTGTCGCGGCGGGGGTCGTGGCCGTCAGTGGATGTGGGGCCCCTCTTGATGACGGGCGGGGCGGGGAGCCTGCCGATGTTGTGCGGCGGGCCGCCTCCGTGCTGATCGATGCGCGGAGTTCCAAGGCCCGCACCTCCATGGAGATGGCCACCGGCGGGACCCGTGTCACCATCCGGGGCGAGGGCGTCTACGACTTCCGCCGGCACGTCGGGCGGCTCAAGGTGCTGCTGCCGCAGGGTCCCGCGGGAGACACCTCCCCTCGGCCCATCACCGAACTCCTCGCCCCTGGCGCTCTCTTCATGAAGAACCGCGGCGCCGGCGTCCCCGCCGACAAGTGGGTGCGGGTGGAGACCGCTTCCATGTCGGACGGGAATCTCGTCACCGGCGGGGCCACCGATCCCTTCGCCGCCGCTGAACTCCTCCTCGGCGCGCAGTCGGTCAGCTATGTGGGGGACGAGCAGGTGGGCGGGGCCGACGTGACGCACTATCGCGGTACCGCCGATCTGCGGCGCGCCGCCGAACTCGCCTCCGACGGGTCCCGGGACGCCCTCGCCGCCGCGGCGAAAGGGTTCGCCACCTCGCGGGTCCCCTTTGACGTGTATCTCGACGAGGAGGGACGGATCCGCAAGGTCCGGCATCGGTTCAGCTTCGTCAATGGGCAGCAGAAGGACGCTGTTGACGTCGCCTCCACCACCCTGCTCTTCGACTTCGGCATCCCGGTCGACGTACGCCTGCCCGACCGCGACGACATCTACGCCGGACGCATCGCCGAGGAGTGAGGATCCTCGACGGTCGTCAAGGACTAGCCCGTCCGTGCCATGCGCGGTGTGTAGACCGCTCCCTACTCTAGGAAGTCGGTAACGGCAGAGAAGAGGTGATGCGCGTGGCTCCGGTCGGCGGTACGGCAGTGCAGGACCACGTGGCCCTCGCCGAGATCGAGTTGTGCGGTGAGCTCATCATCGCGGCCTCGGCCGCCGAGGACCGGCTCAGTATGGAGAGCATTGATCAGGTGCTGAGGGTGGGGGAGGAGCGCGACGACGCCGGCTCCTGCTCCCGATGATTTTCGGCCTTACGTCCGCAGCAGGCGGCCGATCGCCTTCGTCGCCTCTTCCACCTTCGAGTCGATCTCGTCGCCGCCCTTGACGGAAGCGTCCGCGACGCAGTGGCGCAGGTGCTCCTCCAGGAGCTGGAGGGCGAAGGACTGCAGGGCCTTCGTCGATGCCGATACCTGCGTGAGTATGTCGATGCAGTAGACGTCCTCGTCGACCATCCGCTGCAGGCCCCGGATCTGGCCCTCGATCCGGCGCAGCCGCTTGAGGTGCTCGTCCTTCTGCTTGTGGTAGCCGTGCGTGGCGTGCTCGCCGTGTGCGGCGTGCTCGGAGGGCGCCGTGGCGCCGGCCTCGGTCGTCGTCATCGCGTCCTCCAGACATATACCCCTACTGGGTATATCGTACCGAACTTTGCTGGGTATAGGGCCCTTGGTACGCCCCCGTGCTGATCACTGTGCCTGATGGGCGACACTGGGGGACGGCCCATTAGCCGTGGCCGGATGATGCGCCTAGCATCAGCCTGACCGAAACCGAAGCACCCTGAGGACCCCACGTGCGCTTTCGTCTGACCCCAAGGGAGACGAGCTTCTACGACATGTTCGCCGCGTCCGCGGACAACATCGTCACGGGCTCGAAACTCCTCATGGAACTGCTCGGGGCGGACACCGCCGGCCGGGCCGAGATCGCAGAGCGTATGCGGGCCGCGGAACACGCAGGTGACGATGCCACGCACGCGATCTTCCACCAGCTGAACTCCTCGTTCATCACACCGTTCGACCGTGAGGACATCTACAAACTCGCGTCCTCCCTCGACGACATCATGGACTTCATGGAGGAGGCCGTCGACCTGGTCGTCCTCTATAACGTCGAGGAACTGCCCAAGGGCGTCGAGCAGCAGATCGAGGTGCTCGCCCGAGCCGCGGAGCTGACCGCCGAGGCCATGCCCAACCTGCGGACCATGGACAACCTCACCGAGTACTGGATCGAGGTCAACCGGCTGGAGAACCAGGCCGACCAGATCCACCGCAAGCTGCTCGCGCATCTCTTCAACGGCAAGTACGACGCCATCGAGGTCCTCAAGCTCAAGCAGATCGTGGATGTCCTGGAAGAAGCGGCCGACGCTTTCGAGCACGTGGCGAACACGGTGGAGACCATCGCCGTGAAGGAGTCCTGAGGCGCCTCCATGGAGACCTTCGCTCTGGTCGTGACCATCGCGGTCGCGCTCTTCTTCACGTACACCAACGGCTTCCACGACTCGGCGAACGCCATCGCCACGTCCGTCTCCACCCGGGCGCTCACTCCTCGGGCCGCGCTGCTCATGGCCGCGGTGATGAATCTCGGCGGCGCCTTTCTGGGGTCCGGTGTCGCCAAGACCGTCAGTGAGGGTCTGATCCAGACGCCCGAGGGCTCGAAGGGGATGGGGATCCTCTTCGCGGCACTCGTCGGTGCCATCACCTGGAACCTCATCACCTGGTACTTCGGGCTGCCGTCGTCGTCCTCGCATGCGCTGTTCGGCGGCATGGTGGGGGCCGCGCTCGCGGGCGGGACCACCGTGTACTGGAGCGGTGTGCTGGAGAAGGTGGTCATCCCGATGTTCATCTCGCCGCTGGTGGGGCTCGGGGTCGGCTATCTCGTCATGACCGCCATCATGTGGATCTTCCGGCGGTCCAACCCGCACAAGGCCAAGCGCGGCTTCCGTATAGCGCAGACGGTGTCCGCGGCCGGTATGGCGCTCGGACACGGTCTGCAGGACGCGCAGAAGACCATGGGCATCGTGGTGATGGCGCTGGTCATCGCCGATGTCGAGGACTACGGCGATCCCATCCCGGTCTGGGTGAAGATCGTCTGCGCCGTGATGCTGTCGCTGGGCACCTACGCCGGTGGCTGGCGGATCATGCGGACGCTGGGACGGAAGATCATCGAGCTGGACCCGCCGCAGGGCTTCGCGGCCGAGACCACCGGTGCGTCGATCATGTTCACCACGGCGTTCCTGTTCAAGGCGCCGATCTCGACCACCCACGTCATCACCTCCGCCATCATGGGCGTCGGCGCGACCAAGCGACTGAACGCCGTGCGGTGGGGGGTCGCGAAGAACATCGTCCTCGGGTGGTTCATCACCATGCCGGCCGCCGCGCTCGTGGCCGCGGCCGCGTTCGGGGTCGTGCACCTCGCCTTCCTGTAGCGGAACGGACGTACCGACGAGCAGGCGCACTGCAGAAACGTCACGGCAGAGCTGCTGGAGAAACGACACGGGCCCGCCCCCCGGAAGCCGGGGGGCGGGCCCTTATCTGCCTCGCGGTGGCACCGCCATGCAGCACCGCGAGGGGTCTGTCAGCCGAAGCGGCCCGAGATGTAGTCCTCGGTGGCCTGGACCGACGGGTTGGAGAAGATGCGCTCCGTGTCGTCGATCTCGATCAGCTTGCCGGGCTGGCCGACGGCCGCCAGGTTGAAGAAGGCGGTGCGGTCGGAAACACGGGCCGCCTGCTGCATGTTGTGCGTCACGATGACGATCGTGAAGCGCTCCTTGAGCTCGCCGATCAGGTCCTCGATGGCGAGGGTGGAGATCGGGTCGAGGGCGGAGCAGGGCTCGTCCATCAGCAGGACCTTCGGCTCGACCGCGATGGCGCGGGCGATGCACAGACGCTGCTGCTGACCACCGGACAGGCCCGAGCCGGGCTTGTTCAGGCGGTCCTTGACCTCGTTCCAGAGGTTGGCGCCCTTGAGGGACTTCTCGACGATGTCGTCGAGCTGGGACTTCTTGTACGAACCGTTCAGCTTCAGGCCGGCCGCGACGTTGTCGTACACCGACATCGTCGGGAACGGGTTCGGGCGCTGGAAGACCATGCCGACCTCGCGCCGCACGGAGACCGGGTCGACCCCGGCGCCGTACAGGTTCTCGTCGTCGAGCATGACCTTGCCCTCGACCCGGCCGCCGGGGGTGACCTCGTGCATGCGGTTGAGGGTGCGCAGGAAGGTGGACTTGCCGCAGCCGGAGGGGCCGATGAAGGCGGTCACGGAGCGGGGCTCGACGGTCATCGAGATGTCTTCGATGGCGCGGAAGGCGCCGTAGTAGGCGGTGAGGCCGCTTACGTCGATTCGCTTGGCCATGGGTATCACTGCTTCTTTCGGGAAAGTCTTGCGATCGGTCGCTGTATGGCCGCGGTCAGCGACCGGTCTTCGGGGACTTCCAGCGGGCGATACCGCGGGCCGCCAGGTTCAGGATCATCACGAAGGCGATCAGGGTGAGAGCCGCGGCCCAGGCGCGGTCGTACGCCGCCTCCGAGCCCGCGCTGTTCGCGTACTGCTGGTAGATGTACAGCGGCAGCGACGCCTGCGCCCCTTCGAAGGGGTTGTTGTTGATGAACGGGTTGCCGAACACCAGCAGCAGGACGGGCGCGGTCTCACCGGCGATACGGGCGACCGCCAGCATCACACCGGTGGTGATGCCGCCGATCGCGGTCGGCAGGACCACCTTCAGGATGGTGCGCCACTTGGGCACGCCCAGGGCCAAGGATGCCTCACGCAGCTCGTTCGGGACGAGCTTGAGCATCTCCTCCGTGGAGCGGACCACGACCGGCATCATCAGGATCGCGAGGGCGAGGGCGCCCGCGAAGCCGGAGAAGCTCATGTCGAAGATCAGCAGAAGGCTGAGGATGAACAGACCGGCGACGATCGACGGGATACCGGTCATCACGTCGACGAAGAAGGTGACGGCGCGGGCCAGGTGGCCGCGGCCGTACTCGACCAGGTAGATCGCGGTGAGCACACCGATCGGCACGGCGATCACCGTGGCGATGCCGACCTGCTCGAGGGTGCCGATGATGGCGGCGTAGATACCGCCACCCGGCTCGGTGTCGGCGACGACGCCCATCGAGTGGCTCAGGAAGTACATGTCGAGGACCTTCGTACCGCGCTTGACGGTCTCCCAGACCAGCGAGGCGAGCGGTACGACGGCGATCAGGAAGGCGACCCAGACCAGCGAGGTCGCGATGCGGTCCCGGGCCTGGCGGCGGCCTTCGACGCTGCCGGCGATGACATACATGCCGAGCAGGAAGAGGATCGCGGCGATCAGGCCCCACTGGATCTTGCTCTCGACACCGGTGGCCACGCAGAGGCCGACGGAGACGGCGACGGAGCCGGCGGCGAGTGCCCAGGCGAACCACTTCGGCAGACGCGCGCCCTGGAGCGAGCTCGGGTGCTGAACTGTCGTGGTGCTCATGCGTTGGCCCCCGAGTACTCCTTGCGGCGGGCGATGATCCATCGGGCCGCGCCGTTGACCAGCAGGGTGATGACGAACAGGACGAGACCGGAGGCGATCAGCGCGTCACGGCCGAAGTTGTCCGCCTCACCGAACTTGCTGGCGATGTTCTGGGCGAAGGTGCCGCCGCCCGGGTTGAGCAGGCTGCCGTGGATCAGGAAGTCCGGGGAGAGCACGGTGGCGACGGCCATCGTCTCGCCGAGCGCGCGGCCGAGGCCGAGCATCGAGGCGGAGATCACGCCGGAGCGGCCGAAGGGCAGCACCGCCATGCGGATGACCTCCCAGCGCGTGGCGCCGAGAGCCAGGGCGGCCTCTTCGTGCATCTGCGGGACCTGGTTGAAGACCTCGCGGCTCACGTTGGTGATGATCGGCAGGATCATGATCGCGAGCAGGATGCCGACGGTGAGCATCGAGCGGGCCGGGCCTTCCTCCCACGAGAAGATGCCGGTCCAGCGGAAGTAGTCGTTCAGCCAGCCGAACAGGCCGTCCATTTGCGGTACGAGGATCAGGGCGCCCCACAGGCCGTACACGATGGACGGCACGGCGGCGAGCAGGTCGATCACGTAGGCGATCGGACCGCTCAGCCTGCGCGGTGCGTAGTGGGTGAGGAACAGCGCGATGGCGACGGCGATCGGGACCGCGATGACCATGGCGATGATCGAGGAGACGACCGTGCCGTAGGCCAGGACCGCGATGCCGAACACCGGCTCGGTGCCGGCGGTGTTCCACTCGAAGGTCGTGAGGAAGTTGCCCTCGTCCTTGCTGATGGCCACGGCGGCCCGCCAGGTGAGGAAGACCGCGATGGCGGCCATGATCACCAGCAGGAAGATGCCCGAGCCACGGGCGAGACCGAGGAAGACACGGTCTCCGGGTCGGGTGGCGCCGCGGGCGTTGCGCTTGCGCTCGGCCACGGTTGGCTGCGGTGGGGGAGGGGGGGCTTGAGTGCTCTTCGTGGTTATGTCCATCGGGTTCTCCGGTCTGCGGCGCCCTGTCTGGTGGAGGGCTCCTGGCGGCGGTGCACCGGACGGTGCGGTCCGGTCCCGCGGGGGACCGGACCGCACACTCAGGTCAGCTCAGGCCCGCGACGGTCTCGCGGACCTTGGTGATGATGTCGTCGGGCATGGGGGCGTAGTCGTTCTCGGCGAGGATCTTCTGGCCGTCCTCGCTGGCCATGTAGCCGAGGAACGCCTTGACGGTCGGCAGGGTCTCCGCCTTGTTGCCCTTGTCGCAGACGATCTCGTACGTCACCAGGGTGATCGGGTAGGCGCCGTCGGCCTTGGTGCCGTAGTTGAGCTCCAGGGACAGGTCCTTGCCGGTGCCGACGACCTTGGCGTCCGCGATGGCGGTCGTGGCGGTCTCGACGGAGGCCTGGACCGGCTCACTGGCGCCCGTGTCGATGGCGACGACGGAGGCGTCCTTGGCGTAGGAGAGCTCCATGTAGCTGATCGCGCCGGCGGTCTGCTTGACCTGCTGGGCGACACCGGAGGAGCCGGACGCGGACTGGCCGCCGGGGGCGGTCCAGGCCTTGCCGCCCTCGTACTTCCAGTTGTCCGGGGTGGTGGCGATCAGGTACTTGGTGAAGTTGTCCGTGGTGCCGGACTCGTCCGAGCGGTGGAACGCCTGGATCTTCAGGTCGGGAAGCTTCGCCTCGGGGTTCAGCTTCGCGATCGCCGGGTCGTTCCAGTTCTTGATCTTGTCGCTGAAGATCTTCGCCAGGGTCGGCGCGTCCAGGACGAGGTTGTCGACGCCCTCGACGTTGTAGGCGACGGCGATCGGGCCGCCGACCATCGGCAGGTCGATGCCCTGGCCACCCCCGCAGACCTTCTTGGAGGCGGTGACCTCTTCGGGCTTCAGCGCCGAGTCGGAGCCGGCGAAGGCGACCGTGCCCTGCGTGAACGCGGTGACACCGGCGCCGGAGCCGCCGCCCTTGTAGTTGATCTGGACGCCCTGGCAGGCGGCGGTGAACTGCTTCACCCACGCGTCCATCGCGTTCTTCTGCGCGGACGAGCCGTCGGCGAGCAGCTGGCCCTTGGCGTTGTCGCACTTGATGTTGCCGGCCTGCGCGCTGGAGGTCGCGTCGCCGCCGTTGCCGGTGCCCGTGTCGTCGGAGCCGCACGCCGTGAGGGCCAGGGCGCCGGAGACGGCAAGAGCACCGAGAGCGAGGGCCCGCCGGTTCATGCGCTGAAGCTTCACTTGAGGGAGTTCCTTCCAGGAGCCGCCGTCCTGAATCCGGCGGCGTGCGAAGTCTTGGTGATGCGGTTGCGTGTCTGTCGAACTGCGCGCCACACCGCGTAAGGCCGAAATTAGGCAGAACAGGTGAAGGCGCCGATGGCCGTAAATGAACGAGGGGTGAACCCCTGGGGACGGTGCGGTGAGGTCACGGAACGCTTACGTTGGGGACACGGGTCGGTCCCGTCCTGGAGGCCCGCGGCTGACAACTCTAGGCAGTCGAGCCGCTTCCCTCATCCCGGGCGGTACGGAGTGTGACGGCGGCCCCCCGATCGGCCCAGCGAGGTCTTGTCCTTGCAGGCGTTCTCGTTGCGGACGGAGCGTTTTGCTATGTGTGTTCGAATGATCGAACGAGCTCGTCGAGCAGGGCCTGGTCACGGGCCTGGGTGAGGCGCCGCCGGGCATCGGTGAGGGAGAGCCACAGGATGCGGTCCACCTCGGTGGTCGGCACGAAGGTGCCGGGGCCGGCCTCGGCCGCCCAGTAGCGGACCTGCTTGGGGCGGCCGCCGGCCATGTAGGTCAGCGTGGAGAGCCCGGCGCCGGCGACGGCCCGGTAACCGGTCTCCTCACCGACCTCGCGCAGGGCCGCGGCGAGCGGTTCCTCGCCGCGCTTCAGCTTGCCCTTGGGGTGGGACCAGTCGTCGTACTTCGGCCGGTGGACCAGGCAGACCTCCAGCCCGCCGTCGACCGGGGAGCGCCGCCACAGGACGCAGCCGGCCGCCTGGACGGTGGAGTCGTTCGATGCGGTCACCGGGGCGCCGGCCTCCTTCATTGCCTTCAGGGCGTGCTGATCCTCTGCTTCTGCCAGGTCTGCCAGGACTGCTGGAAGGCGAAGCGGGCCGCCTCGACCTCGTGCCGCTGGTCGGCGTGGAGCACGCCGAGGGCGTATGCCGTGGCCGGGGCGATACGGGGGGTGCGGGCCGCTGCCGCCGCTGCCGCCGCGGCCTCGGAGGCGTCACGGTGGCGGTCCAGGGCCTGGCCCGCGGTGAGCAGGCGTACGTCCAGGGGGGCGTCCTCGCCGAGGAGGGCCTCCCGGGCGTAGCGGTGCAGGCGGAGCAGGAGACGGACCTGGTGCCAGGGGGCGTCCTGGGGGTGCGGGGCCGGGTCGGGGGAGAGGCCGTGGATGAGGGCCTCGGCGTTGTACGGGTGGCCCGCGGTGACCAGGGGGAGGGCGCTCACCGCGTCCGTGAGGCGTTCCTCGGCGGCCGCGGCGAGGGGGCGGAGGTCGGCGGTGGAGGCGGTCGGGGTGAGGGGGACCTCGCTCGCCAGTACGGCGATGTTGTCGGCGACCGCGTGGAAGCGGGAGGAGCCGAGGGCCTGGAGGGCGCTGCTGTGGGCTCGCGTCCGGGCGAGGGTGAGCTGGCGCTCCAGGAGGGCGCCGGCTTTGGCGGCGCCGACTGTGAGGTTGCCGCGCTCTGTGGGGGCGGGCGGGTGGGGTGCGGGGCCGGTGGTGCTGGGTGCGTCGGCTGTGAGCTTGCCGCGTTCCGTCGTGGCCGTGGGGTGGGAGGGGTGGCCGGCGTTGCCAGGTGCCGCTTTCAGTGGGACGGGCGCCGCCCCAGCGGCACGACTGCCCGCAGCGGCGTCTGTCGTCCCGGCGCCACCGCCTGAGGCTGCGCCACCGCGACTCGCGGCCCCGTCAGCCGCGCTCGCGCGGCCGCCCGGCGCTGCCTCGGCCGTACCGGCGCCGCGGCCCGCCGCCGATGCGTCGGCCGTGCTGCTGCCACGGCCGGGCGTTGCGCTCGCCGTCGCCCCCGTGTCCCGCGGTGCCCCCGGCTGGGTCGGGAACACCGTTGCTCCCGACAGGCGGTGCAGTGCCAGCAGGAGGCGTTCCAGGCGGGCCGCGTACGCGTGTTCCATGGCCAGGGTGCCTGAGAGCCAGGCCAGTTCCGGGCGGATGCGTTCCGACCAGTCGGGGTCGAGGAAGGGGCGGAAGGTGTGGAGGCTGCCGCTGATGCGGCGGGCCGAGCGGCGCAGGGCCCGGGCCGCGTCGACCCCCTCCTGCGAACCGTTCTCCCCGGCCCGTGACTTAGCCCGCCCAGGAGATCCTCCGTCGCCGCCGCCGGTCTCCCGGTGCAGCCGCAGTGCGCGGAGGAACTCCATGGCCTGGGTGCGCAGGTAGGTCTCAAGGGCCTCCCCGGTCACCGGCACGGCCGTGGGGTTCGTCGGGTCAAGGTGTTGCTGTGCCACGCCGGCGCCTCCGGGCGTCTATGAGCATCTCCTGGACGTTCCGCAGGGGCTGGCCTTCCGCGTCGGTCGCGTGCCGGGTCCACTCGCCGTCCGGGCCGAGATGCCAGGAGGCGGTGGTGCCGGACATGCCGGTCTCCAGCAACCGGTTGAGGGCCGCCCGGTGGGCCGGGTCGGTGACCCTGACCAGAGCCTCGATGCGGCGGTCGAGGTTGCGGTGCATCATGTCGGCGCTGCCTATCCACACCTCGGGCTCGCCGCCGTTGCCGAAGGCGAAGACCCGGGAGTGTTCGAGGAAGCGGCCGAGGATCGAGCGGACCCGGATGTTCTCCGAAAGGCCCGCCACACCCGGGCGCACCGCGCAGATGCCGCGCACCCAGATGTCGACCGGCACGCCCGCCTGGGACGCGCGGTACAGAGCGTCGATGACGGCCTCGTCGACCATCGAGTTGACCTTGATCCGGATGAACGCCGGACGCCCCGCACGGTGGTGCTGGACCTCCTTGCTGATCCGCGAGATCAGGCCGTCGCGCAGGGACTTGGGGGCGACGAGGAGCCGGCGGTACGTCTCCCGGCGGGAGTAGCCCGACAGCCGGTTGAACAGGTCCGAGAGGTCCGCGCCTACCTGAGCGTCCGCGGTGAGCAGACCGAGGTCCTCGTACAGGCGTGCCGTCTTCGGGTGGTAGTTGCCGGTGCCGACATGGCTGTAGCGCCGTAGCGTGTCGCCTTCCTGGCGGACCACCAGGGACAGCTTGCAGTGGGTCTTCAGGCCGACGAGGCCGTAGACCACATGGCAGCCCGCCTCCTCAAGGCGTTTGGCCCACTTGATGTTGGCGTGCTCGTCGAAGCGGGCCTTGATCTCGACCAGGACAAGCACCTGCTTGCCGGCCTCGGCCGCGTCGATGAGCGCGTTGACTATGGGGGAGTCACCCGAGGTCCGGTACAGGGTCTGCTTGATGGCGAGGACGTCCGGGTCCTCGGCCGCCTGCTCCAGGAACGCCTGCACGGAGGTGGAGAAGGAGTCGTACGGGTGGTGCAGCAGGACGTCCCGGCTGCGCAGCGCCGCGAAGATGTCGGGCGCGGACGCCGACTCGACCTCGGCGAGATCGCGGTGGGTGCCTGCGACGAACTTCGGGTACTTCAGCTCGGGCTGGTCCAGGGACGCGATCCGGAACAGGCCGGTGAGGTCCAGCGGGCCGGGCAGCGGGTACACCTCGGCCTCGGTGATCTTCAGCTCGCGCACCAGCAGGTCCAGGACCTCGCGGTCGATGGACTCCTCGACCTCCAGGCGCACCGGCGGCCCGAAGCGGCGCCGCATGAGCTCCTTCTCCAGGGCCTGCAGAAGGTTCTCGGCGTCGTCCTCCTCGACCTCAAGGTCTTCGTTGCGCGTGATGCGGAAGGCGTGGTGCTCCAGCACCTCCATGCCCGGGAACAGCTCCTCCAGATGCGCGGCGATGACGTCCTCGATGGGGACGTACCGGCCGGGGGAGCTCTCCAGGAAGCGGGACAGCAGCGGCGGCACCTTGACGCGGGCGAAGTGGCGGTGCCCGCTGACCGGGTTGCGCACCACGACGGCCAGGTTCAGCGACAGGCCGGAGATATAGGGGAAGGGGTGCGCCGGGTCGACCGCCAGCGGGGTCAGCACGGGGAAGATCTGGTGCCGGAAGAGGGTGAACAGGCGGGCCTGCTCCTTCTCCGTCAGCTCGCTCCAGCGGACCAGGTGGATGCCCTCCTCCGCGAGCGCGGGGGCGACGTCCTCGTGGAAGCAGGCGGCGTGCCGGGCCATCAGCTCGCGCGAGCGGGCCCAGATCATCTCCAGCACCTGGGTCGGCTGCAGCCCGGAGGCGGACCGGGTGGCGACGCCGGTGGCGATACGGCGCTTCAGACCGGCCACCCGGACCATGAAGAACTCGTCCAGGTTGCTGGCGAAGATCGCCAGGAAGTTCGCCCGCTCCAGCAGCGGAGTGTTCGGGTCCTCGGCGAGTTCGAGAACCCGCTCGTTGAACGCCAGCCAGCTGCGCTCCCGGTCGAGGAAGCGGCCCTGGGGCAGGGGTGCGCCGTCGGTCGGCGCCTCCTCGTAGGCGTCGAGGTCGGCGTCGATGTCGGGTTCGAGGTCGGACATCGAACCGGCCACGGTGCGCGACCGGTGGGCGGCGATGGAACCGACGGACGGCTGCGGGTGCTGAACCTGTGCCTGGGCGTTCTGCTGACTCATGGACCCATTCTTCCGCGCATCCAGGGATACGGGCGCGTCGGAAGACGCAGGCGGGAGCGTGAGGGCGAGACGTCGGGCATCCCCGTTCCCCGCGGTCCCCTCGGGAGGCGGCGAAGGCTCTGGCACGGCGGGCTTCATTCGCCGAGCGTCGCAAGTCCGTCTGAACCAATGGTTACGGAGACATGGCGTGTGGGACACCGGGCGGCGGCTCCCGGACGTCTACATGCCGGGGCCGCACGTCCCTCCACCCGTAGGAGGGACGTGCGGCTCCGGAGTTCAGGCGGTGCGGCGGCGCAGCAGCGAGAAGGCGGTCAGCACGGCGACGGCCGCGACGGCGAGGAGGATGCCGCTCTCCACGTACTGGAGTGGCCAGAAGTGGGACCGGGGTGGAAGTCCAGCCGGGGTCTGGGAGGCGGTCACCTGGAAGACCGAGCGGGGCACCTCCCAGTCCGCTCTGTCGCGGGTGATCGTCGGCCACAGGCTCCCGCGGTGCCTCTCCAGCAGGTTGAAGAGGACCAGCGAGGCCACGAGGGCGACGCCGGCCGCCGGCGCCCGCCCGAACAGCAATCAGCGAGCCGCTGACGCTGACGATGTCGTCGTACCGGCCGAAGGCGGGGCCCGTGAGGTCGCAGCCGAGGCCCGGCTCCCCGGAGCCGCAGCCCATGTCCCGGTACTCCTCCCAGGCGGCGTCCGCGCCCGGACCGTGGGCCCACAGCAGCCCGCCCACCACCACGGCCACCAGCATCAGCCAGAACAGCAGCGCCGACTGATGCACCCGGAGCATCATCCAGACCAGCCCGCGCGGACCGCGGGAGCGCGGTGCGGCGGCGGTCGTCCGCACGGTCACGGCGGTCATACGGCCGCCTCCTGGGCGTCGTCCAGGGTGAGGGCCGGGGCCTCGGGGGAGCGCAGGTGGGCGAGGACGAGCTTTTCCAGGGTCGGCTCGGCCGCGCCCCTGGGGGGCGCTTCCAGGCGCCGAATCTCTTGCTCAGCCCCGCCGCCTCAATGGCGATATCCGTCACGCCTCGTCCCCCTTGAAGTGTTCTTCCAGTACGGCGGTGAAGAGCGCCGCCACGTCGTCGTGCTCCAGGCCCGCCGCGCGGGCCCGTACCGCCCAGTCCGTGAGTTCCGTGTGCAGCGGGGAGTCGGCGGGCGCCGGGCCCAGCGACTTCTTCACGAACGTGCCGAGCCCCCGGCGGGCCTCGACCAGGCCCTCGCGTTCCAGCTCGCGGTAGGCCTTCAGAACGGTGTTCGGGTTGATGGCCGTCGCCTCCACGACCTCCCGCGCGGTGGGGAGCTTGTCGCCCGGTGTCAGCAGGCCCAGGCGCAGGGCCTGTTGGGTCTGCTGGACGATCTGCAGGTAGGTGGCGACGCCGCTGCGCCGGTCGACGCGGTACTCGACCACTTCGCTCCACCGCCCTTTCACTAATTGAGTAGTGAAAGGGGGGTGGAAGTGGAGTCCGAAAGTCAAGCCGTGATGTCGTGAACCGAACAGCCGGGCTCGTCCGATGAGGGGACGTGAGCGAAACGAGAAGCGACGGGGACCTGCTGCGCGCTGTCGCGGCGGACGGGGACCGGCGCGCCTTCGAGGAGCTGTACCGGCGGTTCGCGCCCTGGCTGACCGCACGCCTGCGGGGCCGGTGCGCCGACCCCGGGATCGTCGACGACGTCGTACAGGAGACGTTTCTCGCGGTGTGGCGGGGGACCGCCAAGTACCGGGAGGACGGGGACGTCGCCGGGTGGCTGTGGCGGATCGGGTCGCGGCGGCTGATCGACGCGCTGCGCGGCGACGGGGCGCGGGGCCGGCTGCGGCAGGCACTGGCGCGGCTGCGGCACCGGGAGGAGGTGTCCGCCGAGGACCGCGTGCTCGCGGGGGTTGAGCACGGGGATCTGGCGGGCGCCCTGGTGCGGCTGTCACCGGAGCTGCGGGCGGTCCTCCAGGCCACGGTCGTCGACGGGCTGACCACCCGCGAGGCGGCCGTACTGCTGGGGATTCCGCCGGGGACCGTCAAGACGCGGGCGATGCGGGCCCGTAAGCAACTGCGGGAGGCGCTGGCATGACCTGGCATGTATCCGAAGAGGACCTGCGGGCCTATGCGCGCGCCGAGTTGGCGGCGCCCCTGCTCTGGTCCGCCGACACCCACCTGGCCGCCTGCGCGCGGTGCCGTTCCGTGCTGGCCGAGGTCAGCGGTCCGGTCGACGCCGGCTGGGAGCGGCTCGACGCCGAGCTCGACGCGCCCCGCCCCGGCCTGTTCGAGGGGCTGCTGGTGCGGCTCGGCGTCGCCGACCACACCGCGCGCCTGCTCGCGGCGACGCCCGTGCTGCGCCGCTCCTGGCTGGCGGCGGTGGTGTTCCTGCTGCTGACGACGGTCGGGGTGGTGCACTCGGCCGGCTCGCCGACGCTGTTCCTCGCCCTGGCACCACTGCTGCCGCTCGCGGGGGTCGCGCTGTCGTACGGCCCGGCGCTGGACCCGACGTACGAGATGGCGGTCGTCGCCCCCGTGCACGGCTTCAAGCTGCTGATGATCCGGACCCTCGCCGTGCTCGCCGCCGGACTCGGCCTCAACGGCCTGGCGACCCTCGCCCTTCCCGACTACGGCCTGCGCGCCCTGGCCTGGCTGCTGCCCGCGCTCGCCCTCACCGCCACCGCACTCGCGCTGACCCCCCGCCTCGGGCCGGTCCTCGCGCCGTCCCTGGTCGGCGGGGCGTGGGTGGCGCTGATCGCCGCGGCCGACGCGAGCGGCGACGGACCGCTCATCCCCTTCACCGCCGCCGGACAGGGCGCCGCCGCAGCGGTCGCCGCCCTCGCGGTCGGCCTTCTCTACCTCGTACGTGACCGATTCGACGTGTTCCACGGGAGCGCCGTATGACCTCCACCGTCTCCGCCTCCGGGCTCAGCCTCCATTACGGCGGAACCCGCGCCCTCGACGAGGTGTCGCTGCGGCTGACCCCGGGTGTGACCGGGCTGCTCGGGCCCAACGGCGCCGGAAAGACCACCCTGTTGCGGGTGCTCGCCACCGCCGTGCCCGCCCAGCGCGGGGACTTCACGGTGCTCGGGCACGACCCAGGCTCCCCGCGCGGCCGGCAGGAGGTCCGGCGGCGGCTCGGCTATCTGCCGCAGACGCCCGGCTTCCACCCGGACTTCACCGCCTTCGAGTTCGTCGACTACGTGGCGATCCTCAAGGAGACCAACAACCGCGCCGCCCGCCACCGCGAGGTGCGCCGCGTGCTGGACGAGGTCGACCTCGGCGACGTACGCGGCAAGCGGATCAAGAAGCTGTCCGGCGGTATGCGGCAGCGCGTCGCGCTCGCCGCCGCCCTCGTCGGTGACCCCGGGTTCCTGGTCCTGGACGAGCCCACGGTCGGTCTCGACCCCGAACAGCGCATGCGGTTCCGGGAGTTGATCGCCCACGCGGGCGAGGGCCGGACCGTGCTGCTGTCCACCCACCAGACCGAGGACGTGGCGATGCTCTGCCACCGGGTGCTGGTGATGGCCGGCGGCCGGATCCACTTCGACGGCACCCCCGCCGAGCTGACCGCGCGGGCGGCAGGGCGGGTGTGGAGCAGCGCCGAACGGGCCCCGGACGCGAAGGCGGGCTGGCGCACCGGCGCCGGCACCTTCCGCAACGTGGGCGATCCCCCGCCCGGCGCCGACCTCCTCGAACCCACCCTGGAGGACGGCTATCTGCTCACCCTCGACGGCCAGGGCCTGGCGGTGACCGCATGAGCACGCTCGTCGAACCGGCGCCCCTCGCCGTGCGCACCGAACCCCGCGACTCCTGGGCGGCCGTCTTCGCGCTCGCCCGCTTCGAGGCGCGCAAACTCCTGCTGTCGCTCCCGGTCCTGGTCGCCTTCGCGGTGTACCTCGCCTGGATCGTGTGGCAGACCCTCGACTCCTACGACGGTTTCCCCGCACTCCAGGACGCCGACCGCGACACCCAGGGCTCGCCCCTGCTGGTCGGGCTCGCGGTCATGCTGGCCGTGAACCTGGCCGTACTGCGCTCCCGGCGCCGGGACACCGACCGCCACTTCGACGTGCTGGTCGTCCCGGCCTGGCGCCGTACGGTCGCCCATGTGCTCTCCGTCGTACCGGCGGCGCTGCTGACCGCGGTCTGTGTGGGCGTGCAGTTCGGCTGGGAGGCGCTCAAGCCGGGCGCCGTCGGGCACGGTTCGCCCGGCGAGCTGCTCGTCGGACCGCTCACCGTGCTGCTGTTCGGGACGGTCGGGGTGCTGCTGGCCCGGGTGCTGAAGTCGGCGTTCGTGGGCCCGCTGCTGGTCGTGTTCTTTCTGTTCTTCCTTGTGCTCGGGGTGGCCCCGGGCGGCGACGAGTCCGCCACGCGCTGGCTGACCCCTGTCGTCGGCGAGAGCAGCTCCGAGACGCTCCCCTCCGACCTGCTGGGCCGCCCGGCCGCCTGGCACGCCCTGTACCTGCTGGGCCTCGGCCTCACGGCCGGAGTGCTCGCGGTGCTGGCCGGTGGCGGCCGACGCCTGAAGACCGGGTACGCCGCCCTCGGCGGGGCGATGGCCCTGGTGCTGGTCGGCGCGGTCGCCCAGTCCGGCGGGGAACCGGCCTCGCTGACGGCGGCCCGCGAAAGGGCCACGGTCGATCCGGAGCAGACGTGTGTGCAGCGCGGTCGGTCGACGTACTGCGCGTATCCGGAGTGGGAGCCCCGGGTCGGGACCTGGGCGCAGGTGGTGGACGAGGTATCGGGGCTCGCCGGTGGCACCGCCCCCGACCAGAAGCTCCTCGTCCGCCAGCGCGTGGAGGCCCGCTACGGACTCTCCGGCGACGGCGCGCTCCCGCCCTCCGGCGCCGCGTACGAGGTCACCGTGGGCACCCGGTGGGGCGGCCCGCGTGTCCCGGAGTTCTCCTCGGCCGTCGCCGCCGTTCTGGTGGCGGGCAGTGAACAGGCGGGCAGTGAGATGTGCGACGGGCGGATGGTCACCGTGATGTGGCTCGCCCTCGGCTGGCAGGACCGACCCGTGGACGAGCTGCGCAAGGTCCGCCTCGACGACAGCGTCTCCGGCTCGGCGATCGTGCTGCAGCCGACGGAACCGCTGTCGATGTCGGCGGCGCAGACCGATGTCGTCCGCACGCTGCTGACCCGCCCTCGTGGTGAGGTCAGCGCGCGGGTGAAGGAACACTGGTCCGAGCTGACGGCTCCCGGGGTGACGACGGCGCGGGCCGCCGAACTGCTCGGGGTGAAGGGGATCACGGAGAAGGACGGGTGCGAGGAGTGATCCGGTATGCCGGGCGGACGCTGCCCCGGCGGGCGCTCGGTGCGGGGGCCGCCGTAGGACTGCTGATCGCCGGGACCTCGCGGCTGCTGGAAGACGCCTTCAGCCCCTGGCTCGCCCTCAACGCCCTGCGCGCCGCAGCCCTCTCCTTCGCCCTCGGCCTGGCCTTCCTCCTGGACGACCCGGCCCGCCACACCACCGCCACCGTGCCCACCCGACGGCCCGTCCGCCAGGCCCTGCGCCTGGCGCTGGTCGCCCCGTTCGCCGCGCTGTGGTGGACGGCGGCGGTGCTGCTGGTGCCGTCCGAGCTGCGGCCGCCGGTGGGTGCGGTCACCCTGGAGGCCGGCGCCGCGTGCGCGCTGGCGCTGGCCGGAGCGGCGGTCGCGATTCGCCGGAGCGACGAGCCGGAACCCGGGGTGAGCGCCGCCGCGGGGCTGCTCACGGTGGCCGTACTGGCGATGCTGCTCCAGCCCTGGGACCTCTTCGTCACGGTGGACGACCCGCGGTGGGCGGACGCCCATCAGCAGTGGGGCGTGGTGCTGACGGCAGCCCTGGCGGGGTGCGCGATGTGGACGAGGGAACCAGCACGTCCCCAGGGGCGCGGGCCGTATCGGTTTGCGGCTCCGCCGCGCGGGCGCGACCAGCCACGACGGCGCCGCGGCTGACCGACAAGCGTCTACGTCTCCGTCCGATACATCAGATCCGTCTCATACGTCTCGAACCCCATCCGCTCATACACCGACACCGCCGCCTTGTTGTCGGCATCGACATACAGCATCGCCGTCGGCAACTCCTGTTCCGCCAGATGCCGAAGGCCCACCGCGGTGAGCGCCTTGCCGAGGCCGCCGCCCTGCGCGCCGGGACGCACGCCGAGGACATACACCTCACCGAGTCCCTCCTCGGCGTGCACCTTGGTCCAGTGGAAGCCGATCAGCTCGCCCGCCCGCTCCGCGAGGAAGAACCCGGCCGGGTCGAACCACGGCTCGGCCATCCGGTCGTCGAGGTCGCGCTGGGTGAGGGAGCCCTGCTCGGGGTGGTGCGCGAAGGCGGCGGCGTTCACGGCGAGCCAGGCCGCGTCATCCTGGCCGGGCACAAAGGTACGTACCGTCACATCCTCGGGCAGACCCGGCTCGGACAGATCGAGCCCGGCCAACGGCCGCCGCATCTGCCGCAGTTCCCGGAACAGCGTCAGCCCCAGGACCTGCGCCAGATGCCGGGCCGCCGAGTGCCCGCCGTGCGCCCACACCCGCAGCCGCTTGCCGGAGGCGGCGAGCAGGGCCGAGCCGAGCGCCCGCCCATGGCCGTGCCCGCGGTGCGCGGGGTGGACGACCAGTTCGGCGGCCGGCGCCTCCACCGGGTCGGTGTCCTCCAACTGGGCGTAACCGACGAGTTCGTCGTCGACGGTGAGCAGCAGATGCCGCACGCCCTCGCGCTCACCGCCGCGCAGTTGCAGCCGCCCCTGCTCGGACACCGCCTGCTGGCCGTCGACGGCGGCGGCCTCGGCGAGCAGGGCGAGCACCGCCTCGGTCTGGTCGGGGGAGAGCGCGGAATAGGTCTCGATGGAGCGGCCCCCACCGGGCCGTGCGATGTCGTCGCTGGTCATGCGTACGAGGGTAAGCCGAGGTCACGGCGAACCGGCGGCAAAAGGGAAACCAGGATGTAACCCGGAACCACCTTCCGCGCTACGCGCGTTGACTCTAGGCTGCGCCCGGGCAGTCACTGCCCTGTCATGACTCTCTTCCGCTTCATACGACTCACAGGGGGGCGTATGCCAGCCATGTCCACGCAGCCGCAGCACCGCCGCAGACGCCGGACGCATCTGATCCTGACCGCCGCGGCGGGCCTCGCCACCGCAGGCGCCCTGGCTGCCGCGCTGCCGGCGACGGCGACCGCGGAGGACGGCGACCGGAAGGGCGGCGGCTACACGTCGAGCCGCTACCAGGACGTCCAGCTGCTGTCGTTCAACGACCTGCACGGCAATCTGGAGCCGCCGTCCGGCTCCTCCGGCCGGGTCACCCAACTCAACGGGGACGGCACCACCCAGACCATCAACGCGGGCGGTGCGGAGTACCTCGCCACCCACCTGCGCCAGGCCCGCGAGGGCAACAAGTACTCCGTCACCGCCGCCGCCGGCGACCTGGTCGGCGCCACCCCGCTGGTCTCGGGCCTCTTCCATGACGAGCCCACCATCGAGGCGCTGAACAAGCTCGACCTGGATGTCAGCAGCGTCGGCAACCACGAGTTCGACGAGGGCTCCGCCGAGCTGTCCCGCCTCCAGAAGGGCGGCTGCCACCCGACGGAGGGCTGCTACGTCGAGGGCGAGGAGTTCGAGGGCGCCGATTTCCCCTACCTCGCGGCGAACGCCCTGAACGAGAAGACCGGCAAGCCGATCCTCAAGCCGTACTGGGTGTGGAAGAAGAAGGACGTCAAGATCGGCTTCATCGGCGTGACCCTGGAGGACACCCCGGGTGTCGTCTCCGCCGAGGGTGTCAAGGGCCTGAAGTTCAAGGACGAGGTCGAGACGATCAACAAGTACGCCAAGGAGCTCCAGCGCCAGGGCGTGAAGTCGATCGTCGCGCTGATCCACGAGGGCGGGGCCCCCGCCTCGACGGCGTACAACTACGACTGCGACTCGCCGGGCGCCGGTGACGGGATCTCCGGTCCGATCGTCGACATCGCCAAGAACGTCACCCCGAAGGTCGACGCGCTGGTCACCGGCCACACCCACGCGGCCTACGCCTGCACCATCAACGACCCGGCGGGCCAGCCGCGCACGGTCACCTCGGCCGCGTCCTTCGGCCGGCTCTACACGGACACGACGCTGACGTACGACCGTTGGACGGGTGACATCGCCCGTACGGCCGTGAAGTCGGCGAACCAGGTGGTCACCCGGGACGTCGCCAAGGCGACCGACATGACCGAGCTGATCAGCAAGTGGAACACCCTCGCGGCGCCCATCGGCAACCGCCCGATCGGCTACATCTCCGCCGACGTCCCGAACACCGGCGCCGAGTCCCCGATGGGCGACCTGATCGCGGACGCGCAGCTCGCCCACGGCAAGCAGCTGGACCCGGAGACCGACCTGGCGCTGATGAACCCGGGCGGTGTGCGGGCCGGGCTGACCTACGCGGCCAAGGGCACCGAGGGCGACGGCGTGGTGACCTACGCCGAGGGCTTCACGGTCCAGCCGTTCTCCAACACGGTGAACCTTCAGGACTTCACCGGCGCGCAGCTGATCCAGGTGCTGAAGGAGCAGGTCAGCGGCTCGAACGCGGCGTCGCCGAAGATCCTTCAGCCGTCGGCGGGTCTGACGTACACGCTGGACATGACGAAGACCGGCGCCGACCGTGTGGTGACGGACTCCATCAAGCTGAACGGCGCCGCGATCGACCCGGCCGCCACCTACCGTGTCGCCACCAACAGCTTCCTCGCGGGCGGCGGCGACGGCTTCACCACGCTGGGCCAGGGCACCAACGACCTGGTCGGCTCGGATGACCTGACGGCGCTGGAGAAGTACCTGCTGGCCAACTCCTCGGCGGCCAGCCCTCTCTCGCCGCCGGTGACGAACCGGATCACGATCGTGGGCTGAATCGCAAAGGGGCGGTAGGACTTCCGCTCGCGGCGAAGGCGGTGACGGGCCTGCGGGCCGTCACCGCCTTCCTCGTTCTCTTCCGTGGTGCTGGTCCTCAACTCCGCTTGGGCCCGGTGATGGCCTCGCCGATCACGAAGCCCTTGGCGGGAGCTTCGGGGATGGTGACGTCGGAGCCGTACGGGACGCGGTGGATGTCCTCCCAGTCGGCCTTGTCGGGGCGGGGGCCGGTGAAGAGGGTGACGGCGCCTTGACCGTCGAAGTCGTCGATGAGGACGTACACGGGGACATGGTCAATGCGGCGCGCGCTGAACTGGTCACGGCGAAGGATCCGTATGTCCGAGGCATCGCGACTGCTGACGGCCTCCCCGACGGAATGTGGGTCATGCCTATCCGTTCCAGCGAGCCAAAGGGCGCCCGCGGCCTCTTCTTCGATCTCGGCAACGGATGGCTGAAGTACACCTTCGTGCCGCGCGTAGAAGACCCGCAGATCATCGTGGAGCAAGTCTTCTGGCTGGGACCTGAGTGTGACGGGCGCCCCACGCACACCGATGAGACGTAAGGCGCCGAGATTGAGCAGCGCGTAGCCGTAGCCGCGGCAACCTTTCCGTTCCGTGCGGCAACCCACCTGAGGTCAGCCACCCCCGCACGGAATGGAACTCCCCATGAGCGCACCCCGCGACAGAGGCACCGGCCGCCCCCGGCACCGCAGGCGCAACACGGCTCTCGCCATCGGCGTCCCCCTGGCGCTGACCGCGGCCGGCACGCTGGCGTACGGGTCGGTGTTCGGGATCGGCGCCGGAGCCGAGGAGGCCTCAGCCGCCACCCCCGCCTGGGCGACCGCCACCGCGGACGGTTTCGCCTCTGTCAACTCCCTGGGTCAGAAAGGCACTTACGGCGGCCGGGACGGCAAGACGGTCACCGTGAAGACCCTCGCGGACCTGGAGAAGTACGCGACCGCGGCCGAGCCGTACGTCATCGTCGTAGCGGCGACGATCAACATGAACCCCGTGGGGAAAGAGATCAAGGTCGCGAGCGACAAGACCATCGTCGGGTCCGGAACCTCCGGGCAGATCGTCGGCGGCGGGTTCTTCCTGGGCACCGGCGTGCACAACGTGATCATCCGGAACCTGACGATCCGGGACTCGTACCAGGGCACCTGGAACGACAAGGACCACGACTTCGACGCCATCCAGATGGACGGCGCGCACCACGTCTGGATCGACCACAACGACCTGAGTCGCATGGCGGACGGCCTGATCGACGTCCGCAAGGACAGCA
This sequence comes from Streptomyces sp. P17, assembly GCF_032436805.1. Taxonomy (NCBI): domain Bacteria; kingdom Bacillati; phylum Actinomycetota; class Actinomycetes; order Kitasatosporales; family Streptomycetaceae; genus Streptomyces; species Streptomyces sp. P17. Next base: position 22,524 of record NZ_JAVRBF010000036.1, read on the forward strand.
CGAACATCACCGTCTCCTGGAACAAGCTGAGCAACAACAACAAGACGTTCGGCATCGGCTGGACCGAGAACGTCGTCACCGACATCACGATCCACCACAACTGGTTCCGCGAGACGGAACAGCGCAACCCGTCCACGGACAACGCGGCCCGCGCCCACCTGTACAACAACTTCCTGGAGGACACGTCGGGCACCACCATCACGTCCTCCTACGGCAACTACTCCCGCGGCAGGACGAAGATGGTCCTGGAGAACTCCTACTTCCAGGGCGTCAACAACCCCGTCATCAAGGACAGCACGGCGGCGATCGTCCAGAAGGGGAACACCTTCGTGGGCACGAGCGGCCGTAACGAGTCCGGCGGCACCGCCTTCGACCCGAAGACGTACTACGCGTACACGCTGGACAGGACGGCGGACGTGCCGTCGCTGCTCAAGTCCGGTACGGGCCCGCGCAGTTCCATAGGCACCTTTACGTCGGCAGCTGCCGCGACCACCCTCACCGTCGCCAAGGACGGCAGCGGCCAGTACTCCACCGTCCAGGCCGCCGTGAACGCGGTACCCGCGAACAACCCCTCCCGGGTCGTCATCGCCGTCAAGCCGGGCACATACCGCGAGACGGTCAAGGTCCCGGCGAACAAGCCGCACGTCACCATCCAGGGCACGGGCGGCAGCCGCAAGGACACGGTGATCGTCTACAACAAGGCGTCGGGCACCCCGAAGCCGGACGGCTCGGGCACCTACGGCACCTCGGGCAGCGCCACGGTCGCGGCGGAGGCGGACGACTTCCAGGCCCGCAACCTCACCATCACCAACGACTTCGACGAGGCCGCGAACCAGAGCCTGAGCGGCCACCAGGCGGTGGCCCTGCGCACGGCGGCCGACAAGGTCTTCCTGGACTCGCTCATCATCAACGGCGACCAGGACACGCTGCTGCTGGACACGGCGTCGGCGGACAAGCTGGGCCGCGTCTATGTGCGGAACTCCTACATCACGGGCAACGTCGACTTCATCTTCGGCCGTGCGACAGCGGTGATCGACCAGTCGATCATCACCCTGAAGAAGCGCTGGAACGGCACCTCGGCGGGCTACATCACCGCCCCGAGCACCGCCGCCGACCGCAAGGGCCTCCTGATCAACCGCTCCACGGTCAACGGCGACGTATCGAACGCCAGCTTCTTCCTGGGCCGCAACTGGCACGCCGGCGGCGACGCCACCCTCCGCCCCCAGACGACGGTCCGCAACAGCACCCTGAGCGCCGCGATCAAGTCCACGCCCTGGTCCGACATGGGCGGCTTCTCCTGGAAGAACGACCGCTTCGCCGAGTACAAGAACACCGGGCCGGGCGCGGGCTCCGCGAGCAGCGACCGCCCCCAGCTCACCGACGCCCAGGCCGCGGACCAGGAGAACGCGGACTGGCTGGGCGACTGGACGCCTACGGCTTCCTGACGCTCCTGGAGTCCGGGCTCTCCGGCGGCGGCACCGGTGCCCCCGGCAGCCGAACGGTCGCCACCGTGCCGCCGCCCTCGGCCCGGGCCAGCGACACCTCGCCGCCCGCCTGCTGGATCGTACGGGCCACGATGGAGAGACCGAGGCCCGAGCCGGGGAGGGCGCGGGCGCTGGGGGAGCGCCAGAAGCGGTCGAAGACGTGGGGGAGTTCCTCGGCGGGGATGCCCGGCCCGTGGTCGCGGACGGTGAGGACGCCGTCGGTCAGCACGACCTCGACCGTGCCGCCCTCGGGGCTGAACTTCACCGCGTTGTCCAGGATGTTGACCACCGCCCGCTCCAGCGCCGTCGGTTCCGCGCGGACGTACCAGGGCTGGAGGTCGGCGGTGATCGTCAGCTCCGGGCCGCGGAGCCGTGCCCGGCGCAGGGCGGATTCGACGGCGTCCTCCATCGACACGACCTGGACGCGCTCGCCCCGCTGCCCCTCCGAGCGGGACAGCTCCTGCAAGTCGCCGATCAGCGCGGCCAGTTCGGTCATCTGCGCCTTGACCGACGCCATCAGGGCCTTGCGGTCCTCCGGGGGGATCGGGCGGCCCGTCTCCTCGCTGCGGGTGAGGAGCTCGATGTTCGTGCGGAGGGAGGTGAGGGGGGTGCGCAGCTCGTGGCCGGCGTCCGCGATCAGCTGCTGCTGCAGTTCTCGGGAGCTGGCCAGGGAGGACGTCATCGAGTTGAAGGAACGGGAGAGACGGGCCACCTCGTCCTCGCTCTCCTCCTCCACCGGGATACGGACGCTCAAGTCCTCGGTACGGGCCACGTGTTCGACTGCCTCGGTGAGCTTGTCGACAGGGCGGAGGCCTGCGCGGGCGACTGCCAGACCGGCGGCTCCGGCGCCCAGGACTCCGATGCCGGATACGAGGAGGAGGATGAGGGCGAGGTCGTTGAGCGTCTTCTCGGTGCTCTTCAGGGATACGGCGACGACGAGCCCGACATTGGGCCCCGTCTCTCCGGTGGCGGTGCGGGTGCCGCCCATAGGCCGGGTCAGCACGCGAACGTCCGTGCCGTCCCCGGTGGTGCCGTTGCGGAAGTAGATCTTGTCGGTGTCGCCGTTCTTGATCTCGTCCTTGTCGGCCTGGGTGACCTTCACCGTTGCCGCGGAGTCCTGGAGGATGCAGACCGTTCCGTCCTCCTGGACCAGCTGGGAGTAGGTGTTCCTGAAGAGGCCGGTGCCGTACGGGGTCTCGGTGCAGTTGTCGAGCGCGTCCTGGAGCTGCCCGGGCATCCTCAACGACGCCTTCTTCAGATCGTCGTCGACCTGCTCATACAGCTTCCCCTGCACAATGAACCAACACGTCACCGAAACCGCGGCCACCGCGAACGCCACCGCCGCCGCCACCAGCAACGACAACCGCGCCCGGATCGGCAGCGCCCGAAAGCGCCGTAGCACCCTTCTCACTCGGCGCCGCCCTGTCGCAGCACGTACCCGACCCCGCGCACGGTGTGGACGAGGCGCGGCTCGCCGCCCGCCTCGGTCTTGCGGCGCAGGTACATGACGTACACATCCAGCGAATTCGACGACGGCTCGAAGTCGAAGCCCCACACCGCCTTGAGGATCTGCTCCCGCGTCAGCACCTGACGCGGGTGTGCCATGAACATCTCCAGCAGGGTGAACTCCGTGCGGGTCAGCTCCACCGGCCGCCCGCCCCGCGTCACCTCTCGCGTCGCCAGGTTCATGCGCAGGCCGGCGAAGGTGAGGGCCTCGTCGTCCTCGACCGCGCCCGCACCGGCCGCCGCCGCGTATGAGCTGCGCCGCAACAGCGCCCGCACCCGTGCGAACAGCTCGTCCAGCTCGAACGGCTTGACCAGGTAGTCGTCCGCCCCCGCGTCGAGGCCGGTCACCCGGTCGCCGACCGTGTCGCGGGCCGTCAGCATCAGGATCGGGGTCGTGTCGCCCGTCCCTCGGATGCGGCGCGCGACGGTCAGACCGTCCATGCGGGGCATCTGGATGTCCAGGACCACCAGGTCGGGACGGTACGCCGTCGCCTTCTCCAGGGCGTCGGCGCCGTCGACGGCGACCTCCGTGTCGTACCCCTCGAAGGCGAGGCTGCGCTGGAGGGCTTCTCGCACCGCGGGCTCGTCGTCGACGATCAGGATGCGCTGCGGGTCACGGTCGCCATCGGCGGGGCTCATGGGCTTCGGGTTCCTCGGGTGCGGAGGGACGGTTCAACGCATTCAGCCTCGCATGTTCACCGCGGGTGCGTTGAGGGACGGATCAGGCTCGGGCCGTCGTACGGCGGCGGGCGCGGCGGGCGGTCGTACGGCCCGTGGCCAGCTCCGGGGCCCTCGCGGAGGGGGCGTGGAGTTCGTACGCCACCTCCAGGGCCAGGGCGAAGGCTGCCGGATCGGTGTCGGCCACCGCGCGGGAGACCTGCTTGATCATGACGTACCCCTCAGTTCTGGGAGCCCGACCGCAGCTTCGCGAGGTCGGACTTGACGGTGTTGACCGGGATGGCGAAGCCGAGGCCCACGCTGCCGGCGTCGGAGGAGGCCGAAGCCGAGGAGTACATCGCGGAGTTGATGCCGATGATGCTGCCGCTCATGTCGATCAGCGCGCCGCCGGAGTTGCCCGGGTTCAGCGAGGCGTCCGTCTGGAGCGCCTTGTACGTCGTCGTGGACGAGCCGGTGTCGCCGTTGAACTCCTGGCCGCCGAACTCGAACGGCCAGCCTCCGCCGCCCCGCTGTTGCTGCCGGCCCTCGTCGGTGGAGACGGTGACATCGCGGTCGAGCGCCGAGACGATGCCGCTGGTCACGGTGCCGGTCAGGCCCTCGGGCGAGCCGATCGCCACGACCGTGTCGCCGACCTGCACGCTGTCGGAGTTGCCGAGGCTCGCCGCCTTCAGCCCGGAGGCGTTCTCCAGCTTGATCAGGGCGAGGTCCTTGCTGCTGTCGGTGCCGACGACCTCGGCGGTGTACTCCTTGCCGTCGCTGGTCGTCACCTTGATCGAGGAGGCGCCGGAGATCACGTGGTTGTTGGTGATGATCTCGCCGTCACTGGTGATGATCACGCCGGAGCCGGTGGACTCCCCGGAGTTCGACGTCGCGCTGATCTCGACGATGCTGGGGCTGACCGCCTCGGCGATGGCCGCGATGTCGCCCTTCTTGCTGGACGGCACCACGCTCGTGGTGGTGGTGCTCGCGGCGACGGTGTCGCTGCCGGTCAGCTCCTGGACGGCGTACGCGGTACCGCCGCCCACGGCCGCGGCGACCAGCGCGACGGCGGCGAGGAGGGCGATGGGACCCCGGTTCCGCTTCCTCTTCCGCGGTGCCTCGGTGAGGAGAGCCGAGGGCTGGTAGGCCGGCGGGGGCGGCCACTCCGGGTTCACAGGGGCGGAAGCGTGCTGCTGAGCGCCCTGGTACGGGTTTTCGTACTGCTCGTACTCGCCGTCGCGGCGGAAGCTCTCGGTCATGGCAATGAGCATGTCGGCCCACCATGAGAGCTCCCTGAGCGCTCCCTGAGAAGCCCGACAGAACCGCGTATGCCCGTTGTAAAGGCGGCTAGGCGCAGCCGCAGGACCGCCGCACCACGAGCCGCGACGGGAACACCTTCAACCGCTCCCGCCGGGACCCGGCAACCCGCAGCCCGTCGTCCAGCACCAGATCGACCGCGGCCCGGGCCATGGCGGACCGGTCGCTCGCGACCGTCGTCAGCGGCGGATCCGCCAGGGCCGCTTCCTTGATGTCGTCGAAGCCGGCCACCACCAGCTCCCCGGGGACGTCGATCCGCAGCTCGCGCGCCGCGCGCAGCACGCCGATGGCCTGGTCGTCGGTCGAGCAGAAGATCGCCGGAGGGCGGGACGGCCCGGCGAGGATCTCCAGCGCTATCTGGTACGCGTCATAGCGGTTGTACGGCGCCTCGAACAGCCGCCCCTCGGTCGGCAGCCCGGCCTCGTCCATCGCGCGCCGCCAGCCCTCGACGTGGTCGGAGACCGGGTCACCGACCGACGGAGTCTCGGCGGTACCGCCCATACAGGCGACGTAGTCGTAGCCGTGCTCCAGCAGATGCCGCACGGCGAGCTGCGCGCCGCCGAGGTCGTCGGTGACGACGGCGACGTCGTCGATCGCCTCGGGGCGTTCGTGCAGCAGCACCACCCGGGCGTCCCAGGCGTCGATCTCGGCGGCGGCCAGGTCGTTCAGCGCGTGGCTGACCAGGATGAGACCGGAGACCCGCATGCCCAGAAAGGCCCGCAGATAGTGGACCTCGCGCTCGCCGACATAGTCGGTGTTGCCGACGAGGACCATCTTCCCGCGCTCGGAGGCGGCCTGTTCGACCGCGTGCGCCATCTCCCCGAAGAAGGGCTGGCGCGCGTCCGGGATGATCAGGCCTATGAGGTCCGTGCGCCGCGAGGCCATGGCCTGGGCGACGCGGTCGGGCCGGTACCCCAGCTCCTTGATCGCGGCGAGGACACGCTCGCGCGTGGCCGGGGCAACCGGCCGGGGTCCGTTGTTGATGACATAGCTGACGACGGCAGTGGACGTCCCTGCCAGCCGCGCCACATCATCCCTGGTTACCTTGGCCACGCGCGGAGTCTACGCGGATGGACCCGCTCTGGGCAGGGCGTGAAGGAGCTTCCCTGTGCCCTGCCTGAGCGCTGTCCGGGACTCCTAGGCGTCCGCGCTGATCTCCACGCCGTCCAGGACGGCCGTCTCGTCCGCATCCTCCGCCTTTTGCGGGGCTGCCTTGGCCCGCGCCTCGTCGGAGGCACGGTCGCCCTTCTCGGGCGTAACGAATCGATAACCCACGTTCCGGACGGTCCCGATCAGCGACTCGTGCTCGGGGCCGAGCTTGGCGCGCAGGCGTCGTACGTGGACGTCGACGGTCCGGGTGCCACCGAAGTAGTCGTAGCCCCAGACCTCCTGCAGCAGCTGCGCGCGCGTGAAGACGCGGCCCGGGTGCTGGGCGAGGTACTTGAGGAGCTCGAACTCCTTGAAGGTGAGGTCGAGGACCCGTCCCTTGAGCTTCGCGGAGTAGGTCGCCTCGTCGACGGAGAGGTCGCCGTTGCGGATCTCCATGGGGGAGTCGTCGTTGACGATCTGCTGCCTGCCCATGGCGAGCCGCAGCCGCGCCTCGACCTCGGCGGGGCCTGCGGTGTCGAGCAGGACGTCGTCGATGCCCCAGTCGGCGGTGACGGCGGCGAGGCCGCCCTCGGTGACGACGAGGATGAGCGGGCAGCCGGGCCCGGTGGAGCGCAGCAGCTGGCACAGGCTGCGCACCTGCGGCAGATCACGGCGGCCGTCGATCAGGATGACGTCGGCGCCCGGGGTGTCGACAAGGGCGGGGCCTTCGGCCGGGGCCACTCGCACGTTGTGCAGGAGCAGGCCGAGAGCCGGAAGCACCTCCGTCGACGGCTGGAGGGCATTGGTCAGGAGCAGCAGAGAACTCATACGTCTGGTTCCTCCTCGGTCCCTGCGAGGACGTTTGCGGCACAGCGGTACAGCTCTGCGTCCCGAAGGCTCCGTACACCTGCGGTTTCCCGCGTCGTATACAACGCTTCCGAAAGCACAAAAGGACCCGGGGGCTTCGCTGCCCGAGTCCTCTGCCCAGCAGAATAGCCCACATGAGGACTGGTCCGGCAGGTCATGTGGCGCGTTCGACGACTGTTCCGAACTCTGAGACGAACAGACGCACCCCTATGCGGACGTTTCTGCGCACGGACGACGGAGTGACGATCGATTCCGTATACGAACCGGGTGCGCTCGTATACGACGCCGGAACTCCACCTTCCGGTGACCCGGTGTTTGTGATCGCGCACGGTTTCACGGGCGATGTGGACCGCCCGCACGTGCGCCGCGTGGCGAGGGCGTTCGCGCAGTACGGAGCCGTGGTCACCTTCTCCTTCCGGGGGCACGGGCGCTCCGGCGGGCGGTCGACGGTGGGGGACAGGGAGGTCCTCGATCTGGCGGCCGCGGTGACCTGGGCACGGGAGCTCGGGCACGCGCGCGTGGTGACGGTGGGCTTCTCCATGGGCGGGTCCGTGGCGCTGCGGCACGGGGCGCTGTACGGAGCGGACGGTTCGATGCGCGAGGGGCGCACGGAAGCGCGTACGGACGCGGTGGTTTCGGTCAGTGCCCCCGCCCGTTGGTACTACCGGGGCACGCCCCCTATGCGGCGGGTGCACTGGCTGGTAACCCGCCCCGAGGGCCGCATCGTGAGCCGCTACGGACTCCGTACGCGCATCCATCACCGGGGGTGGAGCCCGGTCCCGCTCTCCCCGGTGGAGTCGGTGCCGGCGATCGCCCCGACCCCGCTGCTGATCGTGCACGGCGATCGCGACGGCTATTTCCCGGTCGACCACCCGCGCATGCTGGCCGAGGCCTCCGGTGACCACGGCGAACTGTGGCTGGAGCCCGGCATGGGCCACGCGGAGCACGCGGCCGCCGACGAGCTGCTGGCCCGCATCGGTCGCTGGGCTGTCGGCCGGGCGGGCTAGCCTGGGCCCTGTCGACAGCCGAGGAAACCTGTCGGCAGCCGAAGGAACAGAGGAACGGGATGGCAAAGGTCACGGTGCGCTACTGGGCCGCCGCGAAGGCCGCGGCCGGGGTCGCCGAGGAGGCGTACGACGCGGCCACGCTCGCCGACGCGCTCGCCGCGGTGCGTGAGCGACACCCCGGGGAACTCGCGCGCGTCCTGCGGCGATGCTCCTTCCTCATCGACGGTGACCCCGTGGGCACCCGCGGGCATGAGACGGTACGGCTGGCCGACGGCGGCACGGTCGAGGTGCTCCCGCCGTTCGCAGGAGGATGAGCGATGACCGACCAGCCGTATCAGGGGCCGCACGACGGCCAGTACGACGCCTACGACCCCTACGGGCAGCAGCGGGGATGGCAGGGGTACGACGACCCGCAGGCCGCCCAGCAGTACACGCAGCAGTGGCAGGGGCAGACCTGGGAGACCCAGGTCCAGGCGACGGCGTCTGCCGCGGAGACGGCGTATCTGCCGCAGCAGGGGTACGAGCCGTACGCGGCACCGCTGCCCCCGGAGACCCCCGAACCCGCGGGGACCCCGCCCCCCGCGCCTGAGGACTCGGGCTACGGTCCCGCCACCATCGGCGGCAACGCCCGCGTCACCGACGCGCAGCGGGCCCGTCTGGAGGGCCGTTCCCCGATCATCGAGCCCGGCATGCAGCCGGCGGCGCTGACGGCGCTGCTGGGACTGCTGCTCTCGGGCACGGCGGCGATCGGCGCGTATGCGCTGCTGGTTCCGCTGGTCCTCCTCCAGGCCGTGACGGCGGCCGGCTGGTTCCGCCTCAACGGCATGTGGCCGGCCCGCCAGGGCATCGCGCTGGCCTTCGCGGGCGCGCTGACTGCGGACGTGGCGCTGCTGGTGGCGGACCGGGCCCCGTCGGCGATCCTCGGCACCCTGGGTGTCTGGGTCCTGCTGGCCCTGGTCCTCCAGCTCCGCTCCCACGCCGATCCGGACGAGCGCATGTACGGCCTGATGGCAACGGTCGCCTCGGCGGCCCTGGCCATCGTGGCGGCGGGCTATCTGGCGGCCGCGGCGGACGCGGTGACGGTGGGCGCGGCGGCGGTGGCGGTGGCCCTCGTGGCCCGGGCCCTTCCGCTACCGACCCCGGCCTCCGTGACCGTCTCCCTCCTCGCCGCGGCGGGGGCGGGCATCGCGGTCGGCGGCATGACGGACGTAGGGACCGAAGGCGCGCTGCTGGGCGCGGCGGCGGCCGTCTGCGCGCTGATCGGCCACCGGGTGGCGAGCTACGACTACCCGTCGAGGTTCGTCCACTTCACGGCGGGCGTGGCACTGCCGCTGGCGGCGGCTGCGCCGGCGGTTTACGTGCTCGGGCGGGCGCTGGCGTAGGGGAAGCTTCTCGGCGCCGGTCACTGCTTTCAGCCCGTCCGGCGTTCGAGGACGAGGCCCCTTTAGGGGGTGTTTCGAAAGTCCTGTGCGGTGCCCGCGGTGTTCGGTGCGTGCCCTCGGCGTGCCGGACGAAGGCCCTCGTACTGGACGTACTTGGGTCTTTGGCCGGTGCGGCGAGGGTGCGTGCCGGGCGCCGTGGGTGCTGTGCGGGACTTTCAAAACACCCCCTAGGGCCGAAGCGGGGGGTCGGGGGCGGCAGCCCCCGGCACGGCACCTCTTGTCACAGGTGATCGACAAACTCCCGGCCACCGGAGAACGCGGGGTTACCCTCCCCAAAGGCGGCCACCCGGTCGTCAAGGGGACCGCCTAGGTGGGGGAACACCGGAACATGCGCGCACTGCGGATAACGCTGATCGTCGTCGTCATCCTCGGCGGCCTCTTCGTGCTCGCGGACCGGCTCGCCGTCGGCTTCGCCGAGGACGAGGCGGCGGACCGGCTGAAGACCACGGAGAACCTCGCCGCCACCCCGGACGTGTCCATCAAGGGCTTCCCCTTCCTCACCCAGATGGCCAGCGGTGAGCTGGAGGACGTCGAGGTCGGCATAGACGACTACGAGGCCACCGCCGGCACCGGTGAGACCATCCGCATCGCCGGCCTCAGGGCGAACATGAAGGGCGTGCAGTTCTCCGGGGACTACAGCTCCGCCACCGCGGCCACCGCCACCGGCACCGCCTCCATCACCTACGACGAGCTGCTCAGGGCGGCCCAGTCGGAGCCCACCGAGGTCGGACCGGGCGTCACCGCCCATGTCGTCGGCCTCTCCGACGGCGGCAACGGCCGCATCAAGGTCGCCGTCGAGGCCACCGTCCTCGGCGTGAAGCTCCCCAACCCCGTCCATGTGCTCAGCTCGGTGACCGCCGAGGGCGACACGGTCAAGGTGCACGCCGACTCGCTGCCCTCCTTCGGCGGTGTCGACATCGCCGAGTCCAAGGCGCGGGACATCACCGACTTCGAGCAGCGGATCGACGGCCTCCCCGGCGGCATCCAGCTCGACAAGGTCGAGGCGGCGAAGAACGGCGTGGAGATCACGGTGAAGGGTTCGAACGTCCGACTCGCGGGGTAATAGGGCCCTTGGTGAACACCGGGTGTCCGAAACGCGAGACGGCGCTGTCCGCACCGTAGATGTGACGACGGCTACACGACCCCGGAAGCCGTAGGGAACGGGCCTCGACGCCCTGCCCATCCCGCATCCCGGACGATCGTGTCTCAGCATGCGACACACCGGTGACACACGCGCCCGTCCCTCCCTACGATCGCAGCTATGAAGCGACAGGCGGATCTCACGAAGCGGCGGGCAGTAGACCTGTGCCGCGTCGCCGCCATGCTCTGTCGCCCCTTCTGAGCGAAGAGCACCTACTCCTCGCCTTCCCCGCCGCCCTGCCCAGGGCACACGTGCGCCGTCCGCACCCGGAACGCGCGCACCCCTCTCACTTGCACGCCCCGCCGCAACTGCCCCGGAGGAGAACAAGCATGAGCCGCAGCGACGTCCTGGTCGACGCCGACTGGCTCCAGGAGCACCTGGACGACAGCAACATCGCGATCGTGGAGGTGGACGAGGACACGTCCGCCTACGAGAAGAACCACATCAAGAACGCGATCCGCATCGACTGGACCAAGGACCTGCAGGACCCGGTCCGCCGCGACTTCATCGACCAGGAGGGCTTCGAGAAGCTCCTGTCGGCGAAGGGCATCGCCAACGACACGCTGGTGATCCTCTACGGCGGCAACAACAACTGGTTCGCGTCGTACGCCTACTGGTACTTCAAGCTGTACGGCCACGAGAACGTCAAGCTCCTCGACGGCGGCCGCAAGAAGTGGGAGCTCGACGCCCGCGAGCTGGTCGACGGCACCGAGGTGCCCGAGCGCCCGGCGACCGAGTACAAGGCCAAGCCGCAGAACACCGCCATCCGCGCCTTCCGTGACGACGTCGTCGCCGCGATCGGCTCGCAGAACCTGGTCGACGTGCGCTCGCCCGACGAGTTCTCCGGCAAGCTGCTCGCCCCGGCCCACCTGCCGCAGGAGCAGTCGCAGCGCCCGGGCCACGTGCCCAGCGCCCGCAACATCCCGTGGTCGAAGAACGCCAACGACGACGGCACCTTCAAGTCGGACGACGAGCTCAAGGAGCTCTACGCCGAGGAGCAGGTGGACCTGGCCAAGGACACCATCGCCTACTGCCGTATCGGTGAGCGCTCCGCGCTGACCTGGTTCGTGCTGCACGAGCTGCTCGGCGTGGAGAACGTCAAGAACTACGACGGCTCCTGGACCGAGTACGGCTCCCTCGTCGGCGTGCCGATCGAACTCGGCGCCAACAAGTAAGCCCCGACCTTTACCCCTCAAGGAGTTCAACATGTGCGGAGCGAAGGCCGGCGGCCCCGACGCCTCGACGATCAAGCCCGGTGAGACCACGATCCAGGGTCAGGTGACGAAGGACGGCGAGCCCGTGGTCGGCTATGTCCGCCTCCTGGACTCGACCGGCGAGTTCACCGCGGAGGTCCCGACCTCCGCCACGGGTCAGTTCCGCTTCTACGCGGCCGAGGGCACGTGGACCGTACGGGCGCTCGTGCCCGGCGGCACCGCGGACCGTACCGTCGTCGCCCAGCAGGGCGGCCTCGCGGAGGTCGCGATCGCGGTCTGATCGACCCCTGAACGGCCGAAGGGCCGCACCCCCGGGTCGGACGCCGGGGTGCGGCCCTTCGGCCTGTCCGGACCTACCCTGGACGTATGTACGCACGGCGACGTCACCAGTACTTCGCCATGATGGGCGCCTGCATCGCGCTGTTCGTCCTGGCCTGGGGCGTCGTACGCCTCTGGTCGGTTCCGGTGGCGGTGGGCATGTGCGTGGTGGCGATGGTGATCCCACCCCTGGCCGCGATGATCGCCAACCGCCGGGGCCCCGACGACCGCTGGTGGGACGACCCCTCCGGCGACCCGAAGTCCGACGAGTGGTGGGACGAACTGGACGGCAAGAGGCGCCGGTTGTAGGCGCGTCTCAGTAGACGAGCGCCTGCGTCTCGTCCCCCAGTGCCTCCTGTACGAACACCTGCGCACCCGCGATCCGCACGCCCTCGATGACGTCCTTCTCCGTGATGTCCCGGCGAGCCGCGCACTGCGTGCACAGGGTCAGCCGCCCCCCGGCCAGCACCGACTCGACCAGGTCGGCCAGCGGAGCAGCATGGGGAAGTCCGAACTCCGCGGCCCGCCCCGGCAGCGCGAACCACGCCGACTCCCCGGTCAGCCACACCGAGACCTCCACCCCGCTGGCCACGGCCACCGCCGCCACCGTGAACGCCTGCGAGCACCGCTCGGGCGCGTCCGCCCCGGCCGTCACCTTGATCACGAGCTTCTTCGCCATGGCCGAATCGTAATCAACCCGCTTGCAACCATGAGCTTTGGCCACGGGTCTCCTGTGAGCGCGCATACGGAATGCGCGCTTCACGTTCTGTGGGGGGACGTTGTGGAAGTACCCGAAGAAGCGGTCAGGGAGCGCCGCCGCGGGCGTACGGCCCTGCTGCTCACCGGCGCCACCGTGCTCGGCCTCGTGGCCGGCACCTGCGCCGGTTACCTCGTCCAGGCCGACCGCGAGCCGCCCCGCCTGCCCTCGCTCTCCCAGCCGGAGTTGAGGCAGGCGAAGGGCGAGGGCCCCGAACCGCTGTCCGCCTCGCAGGACCGCCAGGTCAGAACCGAGGGCGACCTGCGCAAGCTGCTGCTGAGGAAGCCGGCGGGAGCGAAGGAGGGCGCGTGGCTCGACGGCTCCGACGGCTGGATGGACCTGTCCGACTACGCCAGCACCTACGGAACGCCGGGCCAGGCGTTCGCCAACATGGCCCCCGCCTTCCGCCGCGCGGCGGTCACCGGCTGGGAGACCGGCACCTACAGCGTGGAGATCCGGCTGATCCAGTACCGCCAGGAGGAGTCGCTCGCCGCCGCGGACGCCGTCGAGAGCAACCAGTACTGGGCGACGTGGGACGGCACGGGCGGGGACGGCCCCTGGTCCAACGACGACCCGAACGTCAAGAGCTGGACCGTCCCCGGGACCGAGGACGGCATGGCCTACGTCCACACCGAGCCGGAGACCGAACCGGGCTACCAGCCGGTGTACAGCGCCGAGGCCCACGCCTGGCGCGGTGACATCGCCGTGGAGATCTGGGTCGACGGCACCGAACCGATCAGCAAGAAGACGGTCCTGGGCCTGGCCGAGCGGCAGATGGAGCGGCTGTGAGCGAGATCGAGATCGAGAGCGAGATCGAGAACCAGGGCGAGGAACTGCAGGCCCCGCCCGCGGACCCGCCCGCGAAGAAGCGCGTACGCCCCGGCCGCGTCGCCGCCGTCGCCGGATCCGTCCTGCTGGCCGGCGCCCTCGTCGCCGGGGTCGGCCACACCGTGGTGACCGTCCGGGACGCCGACCGGGACGCGGGCGCGCCCCTGTGGAAGTTCCCGCACGACAAGCCCGCCGACACGAAGGCGGCGACCCCCTCCGGGCTCGCCGGCACGCTCGTGCCGTACGGCACCGACGGCTGGACCCGCGGTCCCGACCTCGGCGAGTTCGGCTCCGACGTGGCGCTCAGCGGCGCCCAGGCCACCGCCCTGCGCAAGGAGTCACTGCGCGACCTGCCCCGCACCCAGCGCCGGCAGGTCGAGAAGCAGATCGACAAGGCGCAGATCACCGGCATGGCGATGCGCAGCTACGTCAGTGCGGAGGCCACGGTCAGCATCGTGCTGTCCCAGATGGAGAACCGGGCGACCGTTCGCAGCAGCTCGGAGTTCCAGACCGAGGTCCTCGACACCCTGGGCCTCTTCCGCGGCGGCCCGAAGATCAAGGGGTACAAGAACGCCCGGTGCTTCCTGTCGCCGAAGGGCGAGGACGAGGACCTGGACTACCTGTTCTGCTCCGCCTACCAGGGCAACGTCCTGCTCACCGCCACCGCGGACGGTGTCAGGCCGCTCGACACCAACGAGGTCGCGCTGCTGCTCGGCGCCCAGCTCGACCGCATCGCCGAGCCGGGAGAAGCGGTATGACCATCAACGAAGAGCAGCTGTCGGAACCGGTCACGGTGACGGAGCCGCAGGGCGAGCCGGAGCCGCCGAGCGAGCCCCACGCCCCCAAGGATCGTCGCCTCCTGCGCGCCGCCCTGCGCTGGACCGCCGCCGTCGCCGTCTTCGCGGCGGTCGGCGCGGCATCGGCGTACGGCATCACGCGGATGGAGCGGACCGACGTACCGGGGCTCGCGACCGAGTCGGACGGGCGCTGGGACTACCCGACGCTCACCCGGCCGCCGCTGCCGTCCGGCCGCCCCGGGCCGTTCGCCGAGTCGAACCCGGCCGGCACCCACCACGCGGACCTGCGCGTCCTGCTCCTGCCCGCGCCCGCGGGCGCGACGGAGGACAAGGCGCTGCGCGGTGACGACGGCTGGCTGGTGACGAAGGACTTCCTGGCGCAGTTCCCCGACAAGGCGCACCGCAAGGAACTGGGACAGAAGCTCCTCGACTACGGACTGCGGCACATCGCGGCCCGCGGCTGGACCACCGAGGACGGCACGGAGACCCGCGTCTACCTGCTGCAGTTCGGCACCGCGGCGGTCGTGGAGGAGCTGACATCCGGCGAGGTCGCCCCGTACGGCGGCCCGGCCTACCGGGTGCGCGGTGACGGCCTTTCCGAGTTCGACGAGAAGTTCGCGGAGATCAAGAACCCGCCGAACGTCACGCGGTACGCGTACGTGGAGACGAAGCCGTACGGCGCTCAGCAGGTCCGCCAGGCCTACCTGACCGCCGGTGACGTCCTCGCCCTGGTCGTCCAGTCCCGCAAGGGCGAGGCACTGGCCGTCCCCTTCCAGCAGACGGTCACCCTGCAGAGCCAGCTGCTGGGCTGAGGGACCTCGCACAGTGGGCCGGGCCCCGGCCGCGTAAGCTGGGGCCCGGCCTTGTGCAAACGCCCGTAGCTCACCAAGGAGCGTCCCGTGATCCTCTTCTTCGAGATCCTGCTGGTTCTGGTCGCCATCGGCGTCCTCGGCTTCGCCGGACTGACCGTGAAGAAGCTGTACCAGGGCCAGCGCTGACCCACGTCTAGGAACTGCCACCCATGATCGAGATCCCGTCCGACCTCCACAAGGACCTCGTCCCGCTCGCCTTCCTGCTCGGCAACTGGGCCGGCGCGGGCGTGCACGACTTCCCCGGCTCCGAGAAGTGCAACTTCGGTCAGGAGGTCACCTTCACGCATGACGGCAGGGACTTCCTGGAGTACCAGTCCCGCACCTGGGTGCTGGACAACGACGGGAACAAGGTCAGGCCCCTGGAGTCCGAGCACGGCTTCTGGCGGATCGACGCCGACCGCAAGGTCGAGGTGACGATGACCCGGGACGACGGCGTCATCGAGATCTGGTACGGCGAGCTGGCCGACAAGAAGCCCCAGATCGACCTGGTCACCGACGCGGTGGCCCGTACGGCCGCCTCCGCCCCCTACACCGGCGGCAAGCGCCTGTACGGCTACGTCAAGAGCGACCTGATGTGGGTCGGCGAGAAGCAGACCCCCGAGGTCGAGCTGCGCCCCTACATGTCGGCGCATCTGAAGAAGGTCGTCACCCCGGAGGAGGTCGAACGCTGGGCCAAGGCCCTCCCGGACGACATGCCCGACGACGGGATCGCCTTCTTCAAGTAGGCCTTTCTTGAAGTAGCTCTAGACTCGACGGTGTGGTGAGCACCGACTGGAAGAGCGACCTCAGGCAGCGCGGCTACCGGCTGACGCCGCAGCGGCAACTCGTGCTCGAAGCCGTGGACACCCTTGAGCACGCGACCCCCGACGACATCCTCGCGGAAGTGAGGAAGACGGCGTCGGGGGTCAATATTTCGACGGTGTACCGGACCCTGGAGCTTCTGGAGGAGCTCGGTCTCGTCTCGCACGCGCACCTCGGGCACGGCGCGCCGACGTACCACCTCGCCGACCGGCACCACCACATCCATCTGGTCTGCCGTGACTGCACCAATGTGATCGAGGCGGATGTGTCGGTGGCCGCCGAGTTCACGGCCAAGCTGCGGGACACCTTCGGTTTCGAGACCGATATGAAGCACTTCGCGATCTTCGGGCGGTGCAAGGACTGCGCCCGGAAGAGCTCGCTGAAGAATTCAACTACCGAGTCGTAGGCTTACGTCCATGAAGAGCCCTCTGCTGACCCTGCCCGGCGCCGTCCCCGCCGAGGGCGTGGACGAAGGCGTCGCCGCCCACTACGGCGATCTGTTCCGCGAGCAGCGCGCCCTCGCCGACGGTGCCGGTTTCGTCGACCTCTCGCACCGCGGGGTCGTCGCCGTGACCGGTGAGGACCGGCTGAGCTGGCTGCATCTGCTGCTCACCCAGCACGTCAGCGATCTGCCCGCCGGTGAGGCCACCGAGGCGCTGATCCTCTCCGCGCACGGCCACATCGAGCACGCGCTGTACCTGGTGGACGACGGTACGACGGTCTGGGCCCACGTCGAGCCCGGCACCCAGGACGCGCTGATCGCGTACCTGGAGTCCATGAAGTTCTTCTACCGGGTCGAGGTCACCGACCGGACCGCCGACTTCGCCGTGGTGCATCTGCCCGCCGGGTCCATCGCCCAGGTCCCCGAGGGCGTCGTCGTACGCGAGACGGCGTACGGCCGTGATCTGTTCCTGCCGCGCGCGGACCTGGAGTCGTACGCCGGGAAGGCCGGCCCGGCAGCCGGACTGCTCGCTTACGAGGCCCTGCGCGTGGAGCACCACCGCCCGCGCCTCGGCTTCGAGACCGACCACCGCACGATCCCGCACGAGCTGGGCTGGATCGGCACCGCGGTGCATCTGCAGAAGGGCTGCTACCGGGGCCAGGAGACGGTCGCCCGGGTCCAGAACCTCGGCAAGCCGCCGCGTCGGCTGGTCTTCCTCCACCTCGACGGCAGCGAGGTCCATCTGCCGGTCGCGGGCACGGAGGTGCGGCGCGCGGACGAGGGGCCCGAGGGCCGCAAGATCGGCTTCATCACGACGTCGGTACGCCACCACGAGCTGGGCCCTGTGGCGCTGGCGCTGGTGAAGCGGAACGTGCCGACGGACGCCCCGCTGGTCGCCGGGGAGACGGCGGCGGCACAGGAAGTCGTCGTGGAGCCCTAGATCAGCCCTAGACCCGTACTTCGCAGGTCACCCGATCGTGAAGACCAAGCGGTCGTAGCTGATCGCTCGCCGGTCGGAACCGCAGCAGCGATGGCCGTCTCGGTCCGGCCCGGTCGAGATCGGACGCCGTGAGGCCGATGCGGAGAACCTTTTCGGCGACCTGCGAAGTACGGCCTAGATCTCCAGCAGGACGGTGAACGGGCCGTCGTTGGTGAGTGAGACCCGCATTCGGGCACCGAAGCGGCCCGTGGCCACCGTCGCGCCGAGCGCGCGCAGCTGGGCCACGACCTCGTCGACGAGCGGCTCGGCGATGTCGCCCGGTGCGGCGGCGTTCCAGGTGGGCCTGCGGCCCTTGCGGGCGTCGCCGTAGAGCGTGAACTGGCTGATCACCAGGAGCGGGGCGTCGATGTCGCTGCACGACTTCTCGTCGTGGAGCATGCGGATCGACCAGAGTTTGCGGGCGAGTTGGGCCGCCTTCTCCTTGGTGTCCTCATGGGTCACGCCCACGAGGACGCACAGCCCCTCCCCGACGATCTCCCCGACGGTCTGCCCCTCGACGACGACGCTCGCGCCGTCCACCCTCTGCACCACTGCTCGCATGGGCCCCATGATGCCGTGCGGCCGGAAGCGGAATGCAAGGGGCTTCTTTTTGATCCTTAACCCCCCATCTGGGGCCGATCGGGGGCACTCGGTCACATAGCGGCCACTTGGGGTGGCACGATGCTTCCACACGCCGGTCGAGGGGACGGTAGAGGCACATGAGCACACCGAGTACGGGGCAGCCGCCTGGGGCTGTCCCGTTGACCCACGCTGGAGAACGGACCCAGCTCCGGCCGCCCGCTCAGCGCACCGCGGTGGAACCGCCCGAGCCCGGTCTGACGGTCCTGAGCCTGCCCGAGCTGCGCACGCTGCGGCGGGACGCGCAGCGCGACGAGGCGGACCTGAGCTATGTGCGACGGCTGTTGCAGGGGCGGATCGACATCCTTCGGGCGGAGCTGGCACGACGGTCGCCGTTGGGCGCGGCGTCCGTCGTGGACCGGCTCCCGGAGATCCTCCGGGACGCCCCGGCCCGGCACCGCTCCTCGGCCCGCCACCTCACGCTGGGGACACCGCACAGCGAGGAGTACCGGCGGCTGGCGTCGGAGATGCTGGCGGAGGTGGAACTGTCGGACGTGACCGCGCGCACGGACACGGAACTGACCGAGGCGATGGCCCGCCTGGTGCGGTACGAGCAACAGGTCTCCCTGCGCCGACAGCGCCTCCAGCGAACGGCGGACGACAGCAGCGCGGAGATCGCCCGCCGGTACCGGGAGGGGGAGGCGCAGGTGGACGACCTGTTGCTGTGAGACGGGCCCGGCGCAGGGCGGGGTTTCACCCACCCGTGCCTGCGGGGTGCCGCTGCGTCCACCGCGAGGGAAACCGCCGCGACACCCCCACCGGCACCCACCCGTGCCTGCGGGGTGCCGCTGCGTCCACCGCGAGGGAAACCGCCGCGACACCCCCACCGGCACCGACCTACCGTGAGTCCATGACCCGCGCCGCTGACATCGACGTCCGACCGATCACCGAGACCGACCTCACCGACTGGCATCGCGCAGTGAACACCGGCTTCCTGCGCGAACCCACCCTCACCGAGGAGCAACTGGCCGCCCGCCGACCCTGGTTCGTCCCCGGCCGACTCCTCGGCGCCTTCGACGGAGACCGCTGCGTCGCCACCTTCCGCTCCTTCGACCAGCAGCTCACGACCGTCGGCGGCGCCCCCGTCCCGTCCGACGCCGTCACCAACGTCACCGTCTCCCCCACCCACCGCCGCCGGGGGCTCCTCAGCCGGATGATGCGGCAGGACCTGAACGCCGCCAAGGAGCGCGGTGACGTCGTCGCCACCCTCATCGCCGCCGAGTACCCGATCTACGGCCGCTACGGCTTCGGCCCCGCCACCACCATGGCCGAGTGGACGATCGACGTACCCCGCACCGGCCTCGACCCCCGCTGGTCAGGGCCCGAGGACGGCGGCCGTATCGACCTCGTCGACGCCCCGGACGTCCGCAAGCTCGGCCCCGAACTCCATGAGCGCCTGCGCCGCACCCAGCCGGGCGCCGTCAGCCGCGACGACCTGTGGTGGCAGCTCACCACCGGCGCCGTCCTGTTCTTCAACACCTTCCTGGAGCCCCACTACGCCGTGTACCGCTCGCCGGCCGGCGAGGTCGAGGGCATGGTGGCGTACACGGCAGACGATCACTGGGGCGACGGCAAGCAGCCGCTCAACACAGCGAAGGTGAAGTGGCTGATCGGCGTCACCCCGGCCGCCGAGCGCGCCCTGTGGCGGTACCTGTGCTCGATCGACTGGATCACCACCGTCAAGACCGGCTGGCGGGCCCCCGACGATCTGCTGCCGCACTTCCTGCCCGATCCACGAGCGGCCAGGCTCACCACCCAGGCCGACTGGATGTGGGTGCGGATCCTGGACGTCGTACGGGCCATGGAGGCGCGGACGTACGAGGGCGCGGGATCGCTGGTGCTGGAGATCGCCGGTGAAGGGCGGTACCGGATCGAGGCGGACGCCGACGGGACCGGGTCCTGCGCGGCCACCACCGACAGCGCCGACCTCACCCTCACCCTCTCCGACCTCGCCACCCTCTGGCTCGGCGACGAGTCCGCCGTACGGCTTGCCGCGCTCGGCCGGGTCGTGGAAGAACGAGCGGGCGCCGCCCGTGTGGCCGACGCCCTGCTGCGTACGTCCAGGCGGCCTTGGTGCCCGGACCTGTTCTGAGCTCCCTTCGCCGACGACAGGCCTTGTCCTCCGTACTCATCCGTAGCGTGCTCTTCAGTTGTGGTTGTTGTGCGGTGGTGCTGACTGAACCGGGCTCCCGGCTCCCCTCCGGAAGGGAGCCCGGCCAGCCGTTCCTGATCCTCGGATCGCCAACCCCCTGAAAGTTTGACCATGTTGCTCAAGTTGGCGACCAACTTCACTGTACTTATGACCGCGAAGAAGCGTCTCATAACCACCTTCCGGTGAACTGCCCAAAGATGGCGGGAAGTTGTACTGTTTGGCCGTGGACCCGGAACACGCCTCCGTCAATGGACGGAAGAGGCCACAGCGGTCACCGACGTCACATCGTGAGGTGGCCGATGAGCTGCGCCGCCGTATCAGATCCGGCGAACTCCGGCCCGGCCAGCGCATGCCCACCCAGGCCCGGCTGGCCGAGGAGTTCGGCGTGGAGCGGGGAGCCGTACGGCAGGCGCTGCGGATCCTGCAGTCGGAGCATCTGCTCACCAATGTGTCCAAGGGCAGCCCGGCCACCGTCGCCCCCGACCTCGGCAGGACGCTGACCGGCCCCGGAGCCCCGCCGCAGCCGACCATGGTGGCCCTCGCGCCCCGGATAGGGGCCGCCTTCGCCGCCCCGCACGTCGAGATCGACGCCCTCTGTCTGACCGCCATCTCCCTCACCCTCGCCATCGGTGAACCACTGCGCCAGATCCACGCCGGACGACTGAAACCGGCCAAGGTCGACGTCCGCGTCCTGCTGCCGAGCCGCCATATCGACCTCGCCTTCCCGGCCCCCGTGGACGCCACGGCCGCGGGCCGGCTGCGCCGCCGCTGGCTCGCCCAGCGCAACGCCCAGGGCCAGGTGCTCCAGCACAATCTGCTGGCCCTGCGGGCGACGCACGGCATCGATGTGCAGGTCACCTTTCGCGCGCTCCCCTTCACCCCACCGGTGAAGCTGTACCTGCTCAACGGCGCGGAGGCGCTCTTCGCCTACTACACGGTGACGCGTCGCGAGGAGGAGGTCGACCACGAGTTCCTGGAGATGTACGACGCCGAGGGCACCCAGTCCATGCTGTTCGCCTTCGAGCAGGGCGCCGGGCTGCGCGACACCACGTTCGTGGAGCAGTCCAATCTGTGGTTCAACTCCCTGTGGGAGACGATCAGTTCGGAGCTGGAGCTCACAAGCTGATCGTCCCCCGGGGCGGTTGATCCGGGAGTGCGCCGGTCATAGGGCGGGCCCCGAGACCAGCAGGGCGAGCACGACGGCCCCGGCGGAGCTGACGGCCGGACTCTTGGCCTTGATGCCTATGGTGAGCAGCAGGAGTCCGACGATGCCGGTGGTGCCGTACTTGACTTCGACAGTCTGTTCGATGCCGACGACGAGGATCGCGGCGAGGAGGGCGATGGCAGGCACGATGTTTCCCCCTTCTGTTTTCCCAACCTGAGGTAAAGCTTCCGCCAACTCGACCAAGTTGGTACCAACTCTGCTTATGTTGTCCCCACTTGGTTACTACTCATAAACAAGTCGCGAACAACTCCCCGTAGATGGAGTGGAGTTGTAGCGTTTGGTCGTGACTCAGGAGAACGTGGCAGTGAACGGCAGCAGCAGAGTCTCCCCCCAGCAGATCGCCGACGTGCTGCGGGAGCGCATCCGCGCCGGAGAGCTCAAGGCGGGCGACCGTCTGCCCACCCAGGCCGAACTCGCCGAGGAGTTCGACGTGGAGCGCGGCACCGTCCGCCAGGCCCTGCGCGCTCTCCAGGAGGACGGCCTGCTCAGCAACGTCAGCAAGGGCAGCCCACCGCGCATCGCCGCCCAGGCCCCGGCCCGCGGCGAGCCGAAGCCGACGATGGTCGGGCTCGGCCCCCGCCTGGTCGAGGCGTTCGCCGCCCGCGAGGTCCGCGTGGACGTCGTCTGCCACACCGCCGAGACCTTGATGCTGGCCCTCGGTGAGCCGCTGCGCCGGATCCACGAGGGCACGCTCCGCCCGGAGTCGATCGACGTCCGCATCCTGCTTCCCTCCCGCGAGATCACGCTCGCCTTCCCCGTCCTGGTCGAGGGCGACGCCGACGACGACTCGGTCCACAAGCGCTGGCTGGAGATGCGCAACGCCCAGGCCCAGGTCCTGCGCCACAACCTCCAGGCGGTGCGCAGCACCCATGGCATCGACGTCCATGTCACCTTCCGCGCGCTGCCGTTCACGCCCCCGGTGAAGCTGTATCTGCTCAACGGCGAGGAGGCGCTGATCGGGTACTACGTGGTCACCGAGCGGGCGGAGGAGTACGAGAGCAAGACCCTGGAGATGTACGACGCTCTGGGATCCCAGTCGCTGCTCTTCTCCTTCGCCAAGCAGGCCGCGGAGCGGGACGGGGCGTTCGTGGCGGAATCCCAGAAGTGGTTCGACGCCCTCTGGGAAACCATCACGACGGACCTGACACTCTCCTAGTGACCTCTGAGACCCAGACTGAAGCCGTGACGGACCGGACCGAGCCCGACCCCGCCGAGCTGAGGGGCCTGATCAAGAAAGCCCGAGTGGTGCTCTGGGACTTCGACGGGCCCGTCTGCCGTCTGTTCGCCGGGCACAAGGCGGAGAAGGTGGCGATGGAGCTGGTGGAGTGGCTGGAGGGCCGCGGCCTGCACGGTCTGCTGACGGAGGACGAGCGCAAGTCCCTCGACTCGCAGGTCGTGTTGCGCGCCGTGGACCGCCGGCATCCGGGCAGTGACCTGGCCGCCGAGTTGGAGGAACGTTTGACCAAAGAGGAGCTGAAGGCCACCTCCTCCGCGCTGCCGACCCCGTACGCCGACCCCCTGATACGGACCTGGACCGCGGTCGGCGTCCGCCTGGCCGTCACCACCAACAACTCCCCGCTGGTGGTGCACACGTATCTCGCGATCCGCAGCCTCACGGCGTGCTTCAGCCCACACATCTACGGCCGCACCCAGCAGCTCAACCACCTCAAGCCCGACCCGCACTGCCTCAACCGCGCCCTGAACGCGGTGGGCGCGGCCCCGAAGGACGCGCTGATGATCGGCGACGCCCCCACGGACTGCCTCGCCGCGCGGGCCGCCGGGGTTCCGTTCCTGGGCTACGCGCGTGACGAACACAAGGCGGGGCTGCTGCGCGCGGCCGGGGCGACGGTGATCGTCGGCTCGCTCGAGCCGGTGCTGCGGGTGGTGCGGTGCCGTGACTGACATAACCCTCCACCTTCCTGCCAATCCGGATTGAGGCCTTCAACTTGCAGTCCAATTGGACTGGTTGACTTGAGGTTGGTCTGCCCTGCCCCAGTGATCCCTTAACCAATCTGCCTGAGCTGCAGTCCAGTTGGCCGGAAACCGGCGCGGCAGTGGACGGCAGGCGGTACGGTCCAGTTGTGGACAAGGAGTTCGAGAGGCTCGCTGGCGTGCTCAGAAGCCGGATCACCGACGGGACGTACCTGTTGGGGGCCTCCCTGCCGTCCCAGCGTGATCTCGCCGACGAATTCGTCGTCTCCCGCGACACGGTTCAGCGCGCCCTGCGGGAGCTGGCCGGCGAAGGCTGGATCGAGTCACGCCGGGGCAGCGGCTCGCGGGTGATCAAGACCCAGCGCATACAGTCCTCGACGGCCACCTCCGGCAGCTCCCCCGTGACGCTCGGCCCGCTCATCAGCGAGGCCTTCCAGCGACCCGATGTCGCCCTGGACGTCTACACGTTGACCTCGGAGTCACTGGAGGCCCACGTCCGTCTCCAGGCGGAGCGCATCCGACGCCGCGAGCTGCGGCCCCAGAGCATCACGCTGCGCATGCTGCTGCCCGACGAGAGCCTGGCCATGCCCTACCCCCGGTCCAAGTCCGACCCGGTCGATCCGAGACCGGCCGAGCGGATGCGCGAGACCAGCCGCAGGACCTCGGCATCGTTGCGGCGCCTGCTCAGGGACCTGCAGACCGAGGAGCTGGTGCCGTCGGCCCAGGTGGAGATCCGGCGCGTCCCGCTGGTCCCCGCCTTCAAGCTCTATCTGCTGGGCGGCGTCGAGGCCCTGCACGGCATGTACGAGGTCATCGAGCGCCGGATGGAGCTGGACACCGGCGAGGTGATCGAGGCCCTCGACGTACTGGGCCTCGGCGCCACCCTGACCCACCACGTCAAGGACGACGACCCGGACTCCCCGGGATCCGTCTTCGTGGACACCATGCGCTCGTGGTTCGACTCGGTGTGGCACCGGCTCTCGGAGGCGGACGGGTAGCTCGCCGGTAGCCCCGGCACCGTGCGCTAGCATTCCCGCACCGTCTGAGCCAGCGCTCCGCTGCGTGCGTGTCGAGGCAGTACAGCCCACCACCCGTCGTGGCTGTTCGAGTCCGGATCAGGGCGTGCCTGGTACAACCCGTGATTAATGTTCGGCCTTACCTTCCGTCTCCCGCGATGCACCGGAGCGACCTGTGGGCGCACCACCCTCTCCCTTTCCCCACTTGGGGGAACGCGCCGTCTCGCAGACGATCTGGAGCTTTGTGCTGCGGGCCACGCAGCAGGGCCGGCCGACGCGCGGACACCACAACCAGAATTACGTCCTGCCGGTCACGGACGACGTGGCGCACGCCCTGGGTCTCGACTCCGAGACGCCGGTGACGGTTCGGATGCGCCGTACCGACGCACTGCCGGTGGTGATCAGGACCTGGCAGGACGAGGCGGCGATCCTCGACGCCGTGAACGGCGTCCTGCCGTCCCCGAAGTGCCTTTACCGGGCACGCGAGTTCTCGATCCACAGCTATGTGGAGGGCGTTCCGCTGTCCAGCGTGTGCGGTAACGGCAAACCCCTCGACACCCTGCTCGTGAAGGCCCTGGCCGACCTGCTGGCCAGGGCGACCGAGGTACCCCGACGGGCGATGCCGGCCCTGCCTGGCTGCTGGCCGCGCGACGACCGGGACAGCCGAGGCTTTCTGCGGACGCTGGCGCACCTGGCCGACCAGCAGATCCGGCAGCCCAACTGGGATGCCTTCGGCGGACTGTTCGCGGCGCTCGGCATCCCCCAGGAGGCCCTGACCCGCTTCGCCGAGCGGGTCCCGGCGATGATCCGGCGGCCGTACAGCTTCCTGCACACCGATCTCCACCGCGAGAACCTGATCATGTCGTACGCGGGTGACCCGCCCCTCATCTGCGTCGACCTGGAACTGGCGACCTACGGCGATCCCCTGCACGACCTCGCGACCCACCTGGTGCGCTCGCGCTACCCCGCCCACCAGTGGGACGAGGTGATCGACGCCTGGGCGGCGGCCATGGAGAGGATGCGGCCCGCGGCGGTCGACGGTCTGGCCAAGGACCTGCGCCACTACGTCGCCTTCGAGCGGGCGCAGTCGGTCTACCCGGACGTCATGCGCGCGGCGGAATCCCTGCGGGACTCGTCCGACCAGAAGAGCCTGGACGAGGCGACCGCGCGGGTGCACGAGGCGCTGACGGCGGCGGCCGGTCCGCTCGAACTCCGGAACCTGCCGGGGGAGCCGGAGATCGAGGGGATCCTCTTCCGGTGGCGAGAGGCCAGGGCCGACGGTTCGCCGCTGCGGAACAAGCGCCTGGTGTGGATGTCGGACAGCCGTGTTCCGGAGCGCCCGGACTTTCCCCACTCCGCGGTGCGCAAGGCGCTGCACGCGGAGGGCGCGGCCCCGGCCAGCCGGGTCTTCAAGGGGACCGGGCACCTCAACTCCGTGATCGAGGTGTCCGGCGTGGGCTTTCCGGTCGTGGTGCGCCGCAAGGTCGCGAACATCTGCCGACGCGAGCGCGGCTATCTGAGCGAGCACGCGGTGCTCGGCGTCATCGAGGAGTCGCGGTGCGAGGTGTCGGCGCCGAGGGCCCTGGCGCTGGGCCGGAGCTATCAGGGTGAGCCGTTCGCCATCCACACCTACGCGGGGCCGCCCCTCAGCAGCGGGCTGCCCCCCGAGCATCCGGTGGACGGACTGCGGCCGCACGAGGCGGACTGCCTCGTGGACCAGTTGCGCGCGCTCACGAAGGTGGACTACACGAAGGTCGACCCGACCGCCGGTCATGTCCCCTTCTACACCTGGCTGAGCGAGCAGCTGGTGGAGCTTGTCGGTGAGCTGCCGAGGGAGTCGCAGCAGTTCGCCCGGCTCCTCGGGCTGCCTGACGGCCCGCGGCTCGGGCAGATCCTGGCCCGGCATCAAGTGCGAGAGCGCAAGCCCGCCCTCCTGCACGGCGATCTGAACCCGTGGAACCTGGTGCGCCGCGGCGACGGCCCGCCGTTGACCATCATCGACTGGGAGATGGCGGTCGTCGGTGACCCGCTCTACGACCTGGTACGGCACATACACCTGACCCCGACCCGGTCGGAGATCCGCGAGCGCATGCAGCAACGCTGGGTGCGTCTGCTGGAACCGGAGTACACCGCCCACTGGCGAGCCGACTGGCGGGCCTACCGCCGGATCGAGATCATGCGGTCCGCGTACATCGACCTGGACCGCCTGGTGACCGGAGCGAGTCTGGACGCCCCCAACGTCCGCCGTGCCGTCGACGCGTACGCGATGACCCTGGCGACCGCCACCGGATCTCTCGGGCTGCGCACCCGCCTCACGGCGAACCCCTTCCTGGCCCGCGCCCTCGCCTGACGCCGCGCCCGCCTGCGTAGGCTCGGCCCATGAGCGAGATCGGCCTGCGGGAGCGCAAGAAGCGGCGGATGTACGAGGCCGTGTCGGAGGTGGCGATCCGGCTCTTCCTGGAGAAGGGCTTCGACGCGGTGTCGGTCGCGGAGGTCGCCGCCGCGGCGGAGATCTCGAAGCCGACGCTCTTCCGGTACTTCCCGGCCAAGGAGGATCTCGTCCTGCACCGGATCTCCGATCACGAGGACGAGGCGGCGCGCGTGGCCGCCGAGACGGCGGGATCGCCGGTCGACGCGCTGCGGCGGCACTTTCTCGACGGGCTTGAGCGGTGCGATCCGGTCACCGGTCTCAATGAACCCCCAGCGCATCCAGCGCTCCGGCCTGCTGATCCTCGGCCCCAACCGGACCTTCCTCGCCTATATCTCCGAGGTGCTCCCGGCCCTCGGCGAGACGGGCGTACGTCAGTCGACGCTCCTGGAGGAGATCGCCCGGCATCCGGTCAGGGGCGCCGACGAGGAGCGGGCGGCGGCTCTCAAGCACGATGCCCGGATGGCGGAGGTGCTGCGCCGGGCGCTGTACGCGCGGGGGGCCGAGGAGGGGGCGGGTGCGCTGGTCGTGCCGGACGGCTCGTACCGCTGGCGGGTCGGCGAGGGCGAACTGGCGCGGATCGTCAGGGAGGTGCGGGGCGAGGAGCTGCCGTACGACGTCGGCCGGGAGCGGGTGCGGACACGGATCGTGGGGGCCCTGCGGCGGCAGGCCGAGCGGCGGTCGGGGCCGCGGCCGAACGCCTGGGTGCGCGGGATGTCGGGGAGGCGGGGCGCCGGGCCGTATGTCGACGCGGTGTGGCCGCGGGTGCGGCCGGAGGAGGTGCTCGCCGAACTCCTTACGGAGCCGGAGGCGTTGGCGACGGCGGCGGGCGGCCTCCTCGACACCGAGGAGCAGAAGGCGCGGCTGTGGGAGAAGCCGCCGCGGTCGTGGAAGTCGGCACGCTGGTCGTCCGCGGACCTGGTCCTCCTCGACGAACTGGCCGGGCAGATCGAACATCCCCCGGGCTACGGCCATGTCGTCGTCGACGAGGCGCAGGACCTGTCCGCCATGGAGTGCCGGGCGATCGCCCGCCGGGCACCCTTCGGCTCGCTCACGGTGCTCGGGGATCTGGCGCAGGGGACGACGCCGTGGGCGGCACGGTCCTGGACGGAACTACTCGGGCATCTGGGCAAGCCGGACGCGGAGTTGGTGCCGCTGACCACCGGTTTCCGTATGCCGGCGGCGGTGGCGGACCTGGCGAACCGGCTGCTGGCCCGCCTCGACGTGGAGGTCCCGGCGGCCCGTTCCCTGCGCCGGGACGGCGAGTTGCGCCGGCGCGAGACGCGGGCCGGGGACGTGCCCGAAGCGGTCGCGACGGCAGTACGGCACGCCCTCGCGACGGAGGGCGCCATCGGAGTCCTTGCCGCCGATTCCGACGTACCCGCGCTGCGCGAGAGGGCGGTGACCGCGGGCTCGGTGACCGCGGCGAGGCTGCCGTAGTTGCTCAGCCGGCCCCGCACCCCGGGCCGTCCACGGTGAAGCCGAGAGAGGCGTCCTGCACCTGGTCGTCCAGCAGGAACCGCGGCCCGAGCCGCTCCGCCAGCGCACGGCACGGGCCCTGGCCGCCGCCCGGTCGTAGCCGTCGGGAAACTCCCGATGGGCCGGTCCCGGCAGGCGGTCCAGGCTGTGCAGCAGGTCGAGAACGCGCTGGTCGCCTGGTATGAGGGCCAGGCTGCGGAGGGCATGTCACAGGCGGCGGGGCTGTCTCGTCCCAGGGGTGAGAGGCCGTTCTCGGAACAGGGGCAGGTGAGGGTCATGCGGGTGTTCGTGGCAGGCGGGGCCGGGATGCTGGGGCGGAGGCTGGTGCCGCGGCTGGTGGCGCGGGGGCATGAGGTGACGGCTACGACGACCGACGCGGCCAAGCTGGGCGCGCTGGAGGCGCTGGGCGCCCGGGCCGTCGTGATGGACGGGCTCGACGCGATGTCGGTCG
The DNA here is from genome assembly GCF_032436805.1 of Streptomyces sp. P17. Classification (NCBI taxonomy): domain Bacteria; kingdom Bacillati; phylum Actinomycetota; class Actinomycetes; order Kitasatosporales; family Streptomycetaceae; genus Streptomyces; species Streptomyces sp. P17. Next base: position 51,364 of record NZ_JAVRBF010000036.1, read on the forward strand.
GGGAGGCGGTGGGTACCGCCCGGCCGGATGCGGTCGTGCACCAGATGACCGCGATCGCCGGGAAGCCCGACATCAAGCACATGGACCGCTGGTTCGCCACCACCAACCGGCTGCGCACCGAGGGCACCGACCACCTGCTGGCCGCCGCCGAGGCGACCGGCGTGCCGCATGTCGTCGCGCAGAGCTACGGCGCCTGGAACGGCATCCGCGAGGGCGGCTGGATCAAGACCGAGGACGATCCGACCGACCCCCTGACCGGCACCCCGGCCGAGCCGGTCATGGCGGCGATCCGGCATGTCGAGGAGTCGGTCGTGAAGGCGGGCGGCGCGGCCCTGCGGTACGGCGCGTTCTACGGCGCGGGCGCGACCGACGACCAGGTGGCGCTCGTCCGGAAGCGGCAGTTCCCGTTGGTCGGCCGGGGTACCGGGTACTGCTCCTGGATCCACCTCGACGACGCGGCCGACGCCACCGTGCTGGCGGTGGAGCAGCGGGCGACGGGCGTGTACGACATCGTCGACGACGAACCCGCCCCGGCGGCCGAGTGGCTGCCGCACCTGGCCGCCTGCGCGGGTGCCAAGCCGCCGATGCGGGTGCCGGTGTGGCTGGCGCGGCTGCTGGCGGGGGAGGTCGCCGTGGTGATGATGACGGAGGGCCGCGGCTTCTCCAACGCCAAGGCGAAGCGGGAGCTGGGGTGGACGCTGCGGTATCCGTCGTGGCGGCAGGGGTTCAGGGAGGAGTTGGCGTGAGGCGACGTGCTTCGAGGCGATCAGAGGAGTTCTCGGCGTGACCCGTACAGAGGAGTTCGAGGAGCTGCGGACGCTGCTGTTCGCGATCGCGTACCGGATTCTCGGCAGCGTCAGTGAGGCCGAGGACGCGGTGCAGGAAGCCTGGCTGCGCTGGGAGGCCGTGCAGACGCGGCCGGCGTCCACAAAGGCGTATCTGTCGGCCGTGGTCACCCGGATCTCCATCGACGTCCTGCGGTCGGCACGGGTACGCAGGGAGGCGTACGTCGGCCCCTGGTTCCCCGAGCCCCTGCTGAACGACCCCTACGAGGACCCGGAACGCTCGGCGGAGCTCGCGGACTCCTTGTCGATGGCGGCGCTGGTCCTGCTGGAGCGGCTGACGCCGTTGGAGCGGGCGGTGTTCGTGCTGCGCGAGGTGTTCGGGTTCGGTTTCCCGGAGATCGCCTCGGCGGTGGACCGCTCGGAGGCGGCGTGCCGTCAGCTGGCGGTACGGGCGCGGCGGCACATGGACGAGGGGCGGCCGAGGTTCGAGGCGGACCGCAAGGAGCGGGACGAGCTGGCGGAGCGGTTCTTCGACGCGTTCCGCGAGGGGGACGTGGACGGACTGCGGGAACTGCTCGCCGGGGACGTCCAGATGGTCGGCGACGGCGGCGGCAAGGCTCCGCAGTGGGCCAGGGCCATCGTGGGCGCCGAGAACGTGTCCCGGCTGCTGGTCTCGCTGTCGCAGCCCTTCGGCCTGATCGGCGTCCAGGCCGAGCCCCACGAGGTGAACGGCCAGCCGGGCGTGATCTTCCGGGACCGGGACGGCAAGGTCATCAACATCATGGCGATCGACATCGCGGACGGCCGCGTCCAGACGATCCGCTCGGTCATCAACCCCGAGAAGCTGACGCATGTGGGCCCGGTGGCGGACGCGTGGGCGGTGATGCGGGAGTGGAACAGGGCGCGAAGGCCGGAGGCGAAGGAGTCCTAGCGGAGTGATCTGGATCACGTCCTGTCACATCCGCTCCCCGGCCGGTGTCTGAAGGCCGAATCCCTGCAATCGGAGGAGGCACCGTGACGGAGAGCATCGAGGTCGTTGTCGTGGGGGGCGGGTACGCCGGGGTGATGGCGGCCAATCGGCTGACGCAGCGCGAGGACGTGCGGGTGACCGTCGTCAATCCGCGGGCGAGTTTCGTCGAGCGGGTGCGGCTGCATCAGCTGGTGGGCGGGTCCCATGACGCCGTGGCCGAGTACCGGGAGGTGCTGGCCGACGGGGTGCGGCTCGTCGTCGACTCCGTGAGCCGGATCGACGCCGCCGGGCGCGGGGTGGTCCTGGCTTCCGGGGGCACGGTCTCGTACGACTGTCTCGTCTACGCCGTGGGGAGCGGCAGCGCCGATCCGGGTGTCCCCGGTGCCGCCGAGTTCGCCCGTCCCGTCGCCACACTCGAGGAGGCGGAGCGGCTGCGGACGGTCCTGTTCGACACGCCCGTCTCCGCCCCGGTCACGGTCGTCGGCGCCGGGCCGCTCGGTATCGAGGTCGCCGCCGAGCTGGCGGAGGAGGGGCGCGCCGTCACCCTCGTGTGCGGCGGGGAGCTCGGGCCGTATCTGCACGCGCGCGGCCGGCGTTCCGTCGGCAAGCGGATGGCCGGGCTCGGCGTGATCGTCCTCGACGGGCCCGGCAGCAGGGCGACCGCCGTGACGCGGGATGCCGTACGGCTGGACGACGGCCGTGAGGTGCCGAGCGCGGTGACCATCTGGGCCGCCGGGTTCGGTGTACCGGATCTGGCCGCGCGCAGCGGTCTGAGCACCGACGCCGTGGGCCGCCTGCTCACGGACGAGACGCTGACCAGCGTGGACGACGTACGTATCGTCGCGGCCGGCGACTCCGCGGCCCCGTCGGACCTGCCGCTGCGGATGAGCTGCCAGGCCGCGATACCGCTCGGCGCGCGGGCCGCGGACACCGTGCTCAGCCGGATCGCGGGGGAGGAGCCGTCGACCCTCAACCAGGCCTTCGCGGGGCAGTGCATCAGCATCGGCCGACGGGCCGGCATCTTCCAGTTCGCCCACCGGTACGACCTGGCGGTGTGGTTCCACATCGGCGGCCGCCCCGGCGCGAAGCTCAAGGAGTTCGTGTGCAAGGGCATCGTCGGGCATCTGTCCGGCGAGGCGGACAAGCCGGGCTCGTACCGCCTGCACAAGGTCTCGGGAGGCCCCAAGCGGGCCCAGCTCCTGGAGGCCAGGCGCACCGAGGCCACCGCCGAACACGTGGCCTAGTCCGCGCCCGTACTGGGGAGAGAAACGACCATGAGTGATCACGCCACCGACCAGGCGACCGAGATCTTCGTCGCCCGCCGCAGCCTCCTGTTCACCGTCGCCTACGAGATGCTCGGCTCGGCGGCCGACGCCGAGGACGTTCTCCAGGAGACCTGGCTGCGGTGGGTCGAACTCGACCTGGACCAGGTGCGTGACCCCCGGGCCTACCTGGTCCGGATGACCACCCGGCAGGCGCTCAACCGCCTGCGCAGCATGAAGCGCCGCAAGGAGGCGTACGTGGGCCCCTGGCTGCCGGAGCCGCTGCTCACCTCGCCGGACGTGGCCGAGGATGTCGAGCTGGCCGAGAGTGTCTCGATCGCGCTCATGCTCGTCCTGGAGACCCTCACGCCGACGGAACGCGCCGTCTTCGTCCTCCGCGAGGTCTTCGACGTCGGCTACGACGAGATCGCCGCCGCCGTCGACAAGACCCCCGCGGCGGTACGCCAGATCGCCCACCGCGCCCGGCAGCACGTCGAGTCCCGCCGCCCTCGCGAGGCCGTCTCCGCGAGCCGGACCCGGGCGGCGCTGGACTCCTTCCGGCGCACCCTGGAGACCGGCGACCTCCAGGGTCTGCTCGACGTCCTCGCCCCCGACGTCGTCCTCATGGCCGACGGCGGCGGGCTCAAGCAGGGGGCCGTGCGCCCGATCCTCGGCGCCGACCGGGTGGGCCGCTACATCATCGGCGGCATCGGAAAGGCCAAGGTCACGATCGCCTACGAGCCCACCGTCATCAACGGCCACCCGGCCCTCGCCCTGCGCGTGAACGGCGAGACCGACGGCATCATGGCGGTCCGCCTGGCCGACGACCGCATCACCGGCCTCTACTACGTCCGCAACCCCGAGAAGCTGACACGCATCGGGGCGGAGACCCGCCTGACGCTGCGCTGAACCTCAGCTCTTGACGGCCTCCGCGATCCGCCGGGCGGCCTGAGCGGGCGTGAGGTGCGTGGTGTCGACGACCTCGGCCTCGGCGTGCAGCCAGGTGCGGGCCGCCTCGGCGTAGGGCTCAAGGTAGTGGAGGCGGAACGGGGAGTCGGGGCCGAGCACCGTGTCGCCCGCGATGCGCCCGCGGAGGGTGTCCTGGTCGGCGTGGAGAACGAAGTGCCGTACCGGAATGGCGTGTTGGGCCAGGCCCGCACTGATCTCGCGCCAGTACTCCTCGACCAGCACGGTCATGGGCACCACCAGAGTCCCGCCGGTGTAGTCGAGCACCCGGCGGGCGGTCTCCACGACGAGCGGCCGCCACGGCGGCCAGTGCTGGAAGTTGTCCGTCGCGGGCAGCGCCGGCGTGATGTCCATGAGCGTCTCGCCGACCTTCTCGGCGTCGAACACCCGCGAATCCGGGATCAGCCGCTGCACCAGCGCACTGGTCGTCGTCTTGCCCGCGCCATGGGTGCCGTTGAGCCATACGATCACGGGCCCGACGCTAGCGCAGCGCGGCTGCGGCATGACGTGGCGCACTATTGCAAGCAGGTGCTTGCAATAGTTAGCGGGGGTGGTGCAAGGTGGGGGTATGGCAACGCTCAACGTCGGCAATCTCGGTGAGTACCTGCGCGAGCAGCGGCGAAACGCCCAGCTCTCGTTGCGGCAGCTCGCCGATGCCGCCGGGGTGTCCAACCCGTACCTGAGCCAGATCGAGCGCGGGCTGCGCAAGCCGAGCGCGGAGGTGCTCCAGCAGGTCGCCAAGGCGCTGCGGATCTCCGCCGAGACGCTGTATGTGCGGGCCGGAATCCTGGACGCCGAGCGGGACCGGAACGAGGTGGAGACGCGCGCCGTCATCCTCGCCGATCCCACGCTGAGCGAGCAGCAGAAGCAGGCGCTGCTCCAGATCTACGAGTCCTTCCGCAAGGAGAACGGCTTGGGGATCACGGCGGCCGAGGACGCCATGACGGGCACTGACCCCGGCGACGACGCCGGGCCCGTCCAGCTAGACGACGGCAAGGACGCCGACGTAGCAGACGTGATAACGGACACCGAGGACCCGCAGGAGCCGCGGCAGTCGGCCGGCTGAGCCGGGCAACCGGCCGCCGTCGCACGCGCCCGCGGGACCACACCCACACCACCCTCATCTGCAAGCGACCCGGGAGGACCATCACCATGGCCATCACCGACGACCTCCGTAAGACCCTCAGCGACCCGACCCCGCTCTACTTCGCCGCCGGCACCGCCGACCTGGCCTTCCAGCAGGCCAAGAAGGTCCCGAGCCTGGTGGAGCAGCTGCGCGCCGAGGCCCCGGCCCGGATCGAGGCCGTGCGCAACACCGACCCGAAGGCCGTCCAGGAGAAGGCCGCCACCCGCGCCAAGGAGGCGCAGGCCCGCGTCAAGGAGACGCAGGAGACCCTCCAGGCGAAGGTCAGCGAGTTCATCGGCACCCTCGACGGTGACCTGAAGAAGCTCGGCAGCACCCTCGACGCCGACCTGAAGAAGATCGGCGAGAGCGCTCAGGACTTCGCGCTGCGCGGCGTCGGCGTGGCCGCCGAGTACGCCGTGAAGGCCCGTGAGACCTACGAGAAGGTCGCCGAGCACGGCGAGCAGGCCGTGAAGACCTGGCGCGGCGAGGCGGCCGAGGGGATCGAGGAGCTCGCCGTGGCCGTCGAGCCGAACGCCGAGCCCGTCGAGGTCAAGGAAGAGGACAAGCCGGCCGAGGCAAAGCCCGCCGCGACGGCCGCGCCGAAGAGGTCCACCACCGCCAAGAAGACGGCGCCGCGCAAGACGACGACCGCCAAGAAGACGACCCCGCCCGCGAAGTAACCGCGCGGGGCGACAACCGGACGGGTCGGGCACTTACCGGGTGCTCGGCCCGTTGACCGGGTAGCGGGCCTGCCGTTGCGGGTACGGTGACCGCGTAGGGACGAGCCGAGTCGGGTGGTGGACGTAGTGCTGATGCAGGGCTTCGCAAACTTCATGTGGCTGCTGAGCATGGCCCTGATCCTTTTCAGCGGCTTCGCGCTGATCGACGCCGCCACGCGCCGCGAGGACGCCTACCGCGCGGCCGACAAGAAGACCAAGCCGTTCTGGCTCATCATCCTCGGGCTCGCCTTCGTGGTGAACCTGATCTTCAACATCCTGTCGTTCCTGCCGATCATCGGCCTCATCGCGACCATCGTCTACATGGTCGACGTCCGCCCGGCGATCCGCAGCCTGCCCGGGGGCGGCCGCAACACGCGGCGCGGTTCGAGCAGCGACGGCCCGTACGGCCCGTGGAACGGCGGACGGTAACTACTACCGCTCACCCCACCCGATCGAGCAGCAGCACCGCCACGTCATCGGTCAGCTCACCACCATTGAGGTCCCGGACCTCATTGACGGCAGCCCCGAGCAGGGCCTCGCCGCGCAGTCCCTGCGCGAGCTGCCGCCGCACCATGGACACCATCCCGTCCTGACCGAGCCGCTCCTTGCCCTCGCCGATCCGGCCCTCGATCAGCCCGTCGGTGTAGAGCATCAGGCTCCACTCGGCGCCCAGCTCCACCTGCATCCGAGGCCACCGAGCCCCGGACAGCAGCCCGAGCGCCGGACCGTTGTTGTCGTACGGCAGCAGCTGCGCCGCCCGCCCGGGACGGGCGAGCAACGGCGACGGATGGCCCGCGAGGCACAACCCCGCCCGCCGTCCGTCCGGCGCGATGTCCACCGTGCACAGCGTCGCGAAGATCTCGTCATCCGCCCGCTCGTGCTCAAGGACCTGCTGAAGCGTCGACAGCAGCTCGTCCCCGCACAGCCCGGCCAGCGTCAGGGCCCGCCAGGCGATCCGCAGCTCGACACCGAGCGCGGCCTCGTCGGGTCCGTGTCCACAGACGTCACCGATCATGGCGTGCACCGTGCCGTCGGACGTCCGTACGACGTCGTAGAAGTCACCGCCGAGCAGCGCCCGCGAACGACCCGGGCGATACCGGGCGGCGAACCGCAGGGACGACCCTTCCAGCAGCGGCGTGGGCAGCAGCCCCCGCTCAAGGCGTCGGTTCTCCTGCGCCCGCACCCGGCCCTCGGCAAGCCGGCGCTCGGCCGAGTCGGAACGTTTCCGCTCCACCGCGTACCGGATCGCGCGGCTCAGCAGCCGGCCGTCCAGCTCGTCACGGAGGAGATAGTCCTGGGCGCCCACCCGCACCGCCTCCGCGCCGCTCTCGGCGTCGCCGGACGCGGTGAGGGCGAGGACGGCGTGCCGCGGCGCGAGCTCCAGCACGTGCTTGAGTACGGCGAGCTCGTCGCTGTCGTCCCCGCGGCCGGGCGCGGGCAGCGTCAGGTCCAGCAGGATGCAGTGGACGTCGTCGGTGAGCAGCCGCTCGGCCTCGGTGAGGTTGCGGGCGGTGCGCACCCGGATCGGCTTGCCCGCCCAGTCGAGCAGTTCGGGCAGGACGGTGGAGCCGCCCGGATCGTCCCCGATGAGCAGCAGCGTCAGCTGGGTGTGGGCGGTGCCGGCGGCACCGGGGTTGTGTGTGTGCTCGACCGTGTCGTCCTTGCGCGGGGCCTTCTCGGCCGAGGGGCCGCCGCCTGTGGGCGCGGCCGTCTGCGCCTGACCACTCTCCACGGCCGGGATCGCTCTCTGCCGCGGTACGGGTACGGGCATCGTCTTGGGTTCCTTCCCTCCCCCCGAGGGCATGGCGGGGACGAGGGACCTCGACCCACCGACGGGGACCATAGCGGTAGTCGGCACCGCAAAGGAATGGTGCAGGCCACGCCGTTCAGCGGCTGGCCACCGTCATATGCCGCGTTCCCTACCGCAGTTGGGCAGGGCGGCCGGGCCCCGGGGATGACGAACGTCACGTCCGCCCGGGGTTTGGAACGGCCGCCCGCGTGCAGTGCGTCACGTGGCCCCGGTCACCCCGGGGGCCGTACGCGTGACTCCGGTCTCAGGCGTCCGGTCGTACGACCGCCAGGATCGGCATGGACCCCGCTCCCGCGACGGTCACCGTGCGTCCGGGGCGCGGGGACTGCACGATCGCGCCGTCGCCGATGTACATGGCGACATGACTGGCGTCGTCGTTGCAGATGATGAGGTCGCCGGGGCGCATGTCCTCGATGCCGATGCGCTTGAGCTGCTTCCACTGTTCCTGCGAAGTGCGCGGAATCGGCACTCCCGCCGCCGCCCAGGCCTGTGAGGTCAGCCCGGAGCAGTCGAAGGAATCAGGCCCCTCGGCGCCCCATTCGTATGGCTTGCCCAACTGTGCGGTGGCGTACGCCACGGCCTTCTTGCCCTGCGCGGACGCCTTGCCGTCGATCTCGTCGAGTATCCCGGAGTCCAGCCAGGCGGTCTGCGCCTTGTCGGCGGCCTGCCGCTCCAGTTCGGCGAGGCGCTCCTTCTCCTCCGCCTCCAGCTCCGACTCCAGCTTCTTGGCGGCCGCGATCTGCTTCTTGATCTTGGCCTTGGCCTTGGCCTTGGTCTTGCGGCCCGCCTCCAGCTTCTCCCACTGGGCGGAGGCGTCCTTCGCGTACTGCTCCAAGTCCTGCTGGGTGCGGGTCAGTTCGCCGAGCAGTCCCTTGGTGGCGCGCTCGCCCTGGATCACCCGGCCCGCGCCGTCGAGAAACTCCTGCGGGTCGTCGCTGAGCAGCAGTTGGGCCTCGTCCGGCAGTCCGCCGCTGCGGTACTGCGCGGCGGCCGCGGCGCCGGCCCGCTTCTTCAGGTCGTCGAGCTTCTTCTTGCCCTTCACGATCTTCTTCGCCAGGGCCACGATCTCGGCGGACTGCTTCTCGGCCTTCTCCTCGGCCGAGTTGTACGCGTCGGTGGCGACGGCGGCGTCGTGATAGAGCCGGTCCAGCTTCTTGCGTACGGCCTCAAGGTCCTTGTTCGACGCCGGAGTCGAGGTCGCGCTCGGGGTGGGTGACGGGGTCGGACTCGCGAACGCCGTGCCTGGTGCCGCCAGCACGGTCACCGCGCAGACCACGGTGACGGCAGCGGTGATGAGGCTGCGCCTACCCGTACCCATACCTCGTCCCCCAAACCTGATTTACCGTCAGTAACTTACGGACACCTGGGGGATCGTGCCATGTTGCCGCGCAAAACGACAGAGGCTGTGCATCCTGCGGCTTCCCCCCTTTCCCGCCCTCGCACGACGATCACCCCGCCTATGTGACGAACGACTCACGGAGATCGTTCCCCGCAGGTCAGCACCTCAGCGGACGGGCGCCAACGCCCCCCACGCCACGGTGACTTCCCCCTGCCGCCACCGCACCGGACCGTCCAGCACCGGCCAGTCGGACGTCAGTTCGCGTACCGCCCGCATCCAGCGCTGCCGGGCGCCGTAGGAGGCGTAGGGCGCGGCGGCGGCCCAGGCGCGGTCGAAGTCCCGCAGGAAGGCATGGACCGGTTCCCCGGGAACGTTCCGGTGGATGAGCGCCTTCGGCAGCCGCTCGGCGAGGTCCGACGGCCGCTCCAGAGAGCCGAGCCGGGTCGCGAAGGTCACCGTGCGCGGCCCCTCGGGCCCGAGCGCGACCCACACATGCCGCCGCCCGATCTCGTCGCAGGTCCCCTCGACCAGCAGCCCGCCCCGGGAGCCCCCGCCGGCCGGAGCCAGCCGCGCGGACAGCCGCTCCCATACGGCGGCGACCTCGCCCTCCTCGTACTGCCGCAGCACGTTGGCGGCCCGGATCAGCATCGGCCGCTGGGGGATCGGGATCTCGAACCCCCCGTGCCGGAAGACAAGCCCCTCGCGCTCGTACGGCCGCGCGGCCGCGACCCGGGCCGGTTCGATCTCGACGCCGACCACACGCGCGCGTGGCGCGACGGTACGCAGACGCCCGAGCAGCTCCACGGCCGTCCAGGGGGCGGCGCCGTACCCGAGATCGACCGCGACGGGCTCCCCGGCCCGGCGCAGCTCGACGCCGTGCGTGGCCGCGATCCAGCGGTCCATACGGCGCAGGCGGTTGGGGTTGGTGGTCCCGCGCGTCACCGTTCCCACGATGGGGGTCCCCCCGGTCGGGCGGAGCCGAGACTGGGGGAGGGAGGCGGCGCGGGTCATGTTCAGAAGGGTATGGGGTGACGCCGTGCACGCACCTCACCCTCGAACGGTTGAGCGACTCACGGTAATGATTCGGCAAAGAAACCCAGGCCGGAAATGGAGTCACCCCCTCCGGTGTTGGACCCCCTGGAGGGCCCGCACGTCCTCCCAAAGGCATGCCCGCAGCGAGGAGGACCGCCACGTGAGCCACTACGTCAGCAGGCTCGGGCGCCGCTCTCCGGCGGCACCCCCGCGGCTGCGTCTGCACCGCCGCCCCCGACGTGTCGCGATGCTCTCCGTGCACACCTCACCGCTCCACCAGCCCGGCACCGGCGACGCCGGCGGCATGAACGTCTACATCGTGGAGCTCGCGCAGCGCCTCGCCGCGATCAACATCGAGGTCGAGATCTTCACGCGCGCGACCACCGCCGCCCTCCCGCCGACCGTGGAGATGGCCCCCGGAGTCCTCGTCCGCCATGTCGATGCGGGCCCCTACGAGGGCCTCGCCAAGGAGGAACTCCCCGCCCAGCTCTGCGCCTTCACCCACGGCGTGATGCAGGCCTGGGCCGGCCACCGCCCCGGCTACTACGACCTCGTCCACTCGCACTACTGGCTCTCCGGCCACGTCGGCTGGCTCGCCGCGCAGCGCTGGGGCACCCCCCTGGTGCACGCCATGCACACCATGGCCAAGGTCAAGAACGCCAACCTCGCCGAGGGTGACACCCCCGAGCCCGCCGCCCGGGTCATCGGCGAGACCCAGATCGTCGCCGCCGCCGACCGGCTCATCGCGAACACCGCGGAGGAGTCCGTCGAGCTCGTCCGCCACTACCACGCGGACCCCGGCAAGGTCGCCGTGGTCCACCCCGGCGTCAACCTCGAACGCTTCTCGCCCGCCGACGGCCGCGCCGCCGCCCGGGCCCGCCTCGGTCTGCCCCAGGACGCCCTGATCCCGCTCTTCGCGGGCCGCATCCAGCCACTGAAGGCCCCCGACGTCCTCCTCCGCGCGGTCGCCGTCCTCCTCGACGAGCGCCCCGAGCTGCGCTCCCGCATGCTCGTCCCCGTGGTCGGCGGCCCCAGCGGCAGCGGCCTCGCCAAGCCGGAGGGCCTGCAGAAGCTCGCCGCGCGGCTCGGCATCGCCGACGTCGTACGGTTCCACCCGCCCGTCGGCCAGGATCAGCTCGCGGACTGGTTCCGGGCCGCCTCGGTCCTCGTCATGCCGTCCTACAGCGAGTCCTTCGGCCTGGTCGCCATAGAGGCACAGGCAGCGGGTACGCCGGTGCTCGCGGCGGCGGTCGGGGGACTGCCGGTGGCCGTGCGCGACGGGCGGACCGGCTTCCTCGTGCAGGGCCACCAACCCGCCGCCTACGCGCGCGTGCTGCGTGATTTCGCCGACGAGCCGTATCTGTCCGCCCGGATGGGCGCCGCAGCGGCCCGGCACGCCCAGTCCTTCGGCTGGGACACCGCGGCCGCCGCCACGGCGGACGTCTACATGGCGGCGGCCCAGGCCCACCGCCGTCACGTACGCTCCCACCATGGGTGATGCGCAGCAGGCCGTCGAGGCCTTCCTCCAGGACGCGGCACTGGAGTGGGAGAGCCCCGACCCCGGCACCTACGTGGTGAAACTCCCCGGCACGCGCAAGCTGTCGACGACGGTCTCGCTGCTGGTCGGCCGTCACTCCCTGTCGCTCAACGCCTTCGTCATCCGCCACCCCGACGAGAACGAGTCCGGCGTCCACCGCTGGCTCCTGGAGCGCAACCTCAAGCTGTACGGCGTCAGTTACGCCGTCGACCAGCTCGGCGACGTGTACGTCACCGCCAAGCTCCCCCTGTCGGCCGTCTCCCCCGACGAACTGGACCGCCTGCTCGGCCAGACCCTGGAGGCCGCTGACGGCGCCTTCAACACCCTGCTGGAACTGGGCTTCACGAGCGCCATCCGCAAGGAGTACGAGTGGCGGGTGGCCCGGGGTGAGTCGACCCGGAATCTGGATGCGTTCAAGCATCTGACCGAGCGCCCGTAGCTCACGCACACCCCCTTCCCCGTAACCGCACCCTCCTGATCGGCGCCACCGCGGTGGCCATCGGCGCGACGGCCGGCACGGCGAAGGCCGTTGAGGTCCCTTCCATCTGGCGGGAGTTCACCCGCGCCCCGACTTCACCGGCGACCTGCACAGCCGACTTGAGCTGTACGGCACGACGGACGTCGTCCGCCCGCGCAATCTGTACGACGCTCAGCGCGAGCTGTCCCGGTAGCGGCCCGGCGTCACCCCCACCAGACGCCTGAAGTGCCGGGTGAGATGGGCCTGGTCGTAGAAGCCGGTGCCGAGGGCCGCCTCGGCCGGACGCGCGCCCGAGAGCAGGAGGCGGCGGGCGCGTTCGACGCGGCGCGAGGTCAGGTACTGGTGCGGGGCGATGCCGTAGGCGCCGCTGAACGCCCGTACGAGATGGGCGGGATGGGCGGCGAGGATCCTCGCGGCCTCCTCCAGCGTGATCCCCTCCACGACGCGTTCGTCGAGGAGTTCGCGCAGACGGCGGGCGAGGGCGGGGCCGCTTCCGGTGTGCGGCCGCGGCCTCAGATGCTCGCGCAGCCGTTCCCCGATGAGCGTCAGCCGGCTCTCGGCCTCCAGTTCCTCGCCGGCCAGGGCGAGGGCGGTGTGCAGTTGGCCGACGCGGTGCCGGAGCAGGGGGTCGCGGAGGTCGGGGGTGTCGACGGCGGCTCCGATGAGGTCGTCGGGGAGGTGGGAGGAGTCGAGGTAGAGGACGCGTTTGCGGAAGCCGTGCGGGGTGGCGGCGGATCCGTTGTGCGGGACGTGCGGCGGCAGCAGGGTCACCGTGTCGTGCGGGGTGCCGTGCTCGTGCCGGTCGAGGTCGTAGCGGACGGCGCCGTCGTCGACGATGAGCAGGGTCCAGGCCTCGTGGACGTGCATCGGATAGGCGTACTCGGTGAAGTGCGCGTGGAAGACCTCGACGACGCCCGGGACACGGGGACGCCAGGCGGTCACTTCGGGCTGCGCGGCCATGCAAAAAACGTACAAGACGAGGTCGTACGGTTTTCAGCAGTCTCGGAGTATGAGCGAGCAGCCTTTTCGATTCGACACGAAGATCGCCGTGGTCCTGCGCGAGGACCTGGAGCCCTGGCAGCAGCTGAATGTGACCGCGTTCCTGGTCAGCGGCCTGGGGACGGAGGTCCCCGAGGTGATCGGGGAGCCGTACGAGGACGCCGACGGGGTGGCGTATCTGCCGATGTTCCGGCAGCCCGTGCTGGTCTTCGAGGGCTCCAAGGAGACGCTGACGGCGGCGCACGCGCGCGTGCTGTCGCGGGCGCTGCCGCGTGCCGTCTTCACGTCCGACCTGTTCGCCACCGGCAACGACCGGGACAACCGGGCCGCCGTACGGGCCGTGTCCACACCGGACCTCGACCTGGTGGGGCTCGCGGTGTACGGGCCGCGGAACGCCGTGGACAAGGTGGTGAAGGGGGCGCGGATGCACCCCTGACGGTCAGGCGGCGGGGGTCTTCGGGCGGGCCGGAGCCGGGGACTCGGCGACGGTCTCCTCGGCCGGCAGGCCGCGCATGAGCATGCCGTACCCGACCCCGGCGAGCGTGCCGATCACCGCGCACAGCCCCCACAGCCACTCCGCCCCGTACCGGTCGATGACGACACCGGACATCAGCGGGGCGACGAGCGAGGCGACGGCCCAGGACATCGTGTACATGCCCTGGTAGCGGCCCCGGCCGTGGGCGGGGGAGAGACGGACGACCAGGCTGGTCTGGGTCGGGGCGTTGACGATCTCCGCGAGGGTCCAGACGCAGACGGTGAGGGCGAACAGGCCGACGGACCCGGCGAAGGCGGTGAGCCCGAAGCCGTACCCGGCGAGCAGGGAGGAGATCACGAGCAGCCGACGCGGGTCCCGGTGCTCGATGAACCGGGTGACCGGGATCTGCAGGACGACGATCAGGACGCCGTTGACGGCGATGGCCATGCCGTAGTCGGCCGGGGTGAATCCGGCGTCGCCCATGGCGACGGGCAGTCCGATGGCGCCCTGCTGGAAGATCAGGGCGATCAGGAAGGACAGCCCGACGAGTCCCATGAACCGCCCGTCCCGCAGCACGGCCGCGAGTCCTCCGGTGCTCTCCTCGGCCTTCGCCGTCTCGGTCCGCTCGGGCCGGGACTCGGGCAGCTTCAGGAAGACGACGATCGCGCAGGCCATGGTCATGACGCCCTCGATCAGGAAGCCGGCCTGATAGCTGTACTCGGCGATGAACCCGGCGCCCATGGAGGAGACGGCGAAGCCGAGGTTGATGGCCCAGTAGTTGAGCGAGAAGGCGCGGACGCGGTCCTCGGGCCGGACGATGTCGGCCATCATCGCCTGCACGGCGGGCCGGGAGGCGTTGGAGGCCATACCGACGAGGAAGGCGACGCCCGCGATGGCGGCGGGGTGGTGCACGAACCCGAGCGCGGTCACGGAGAGGGCGGTGGCGGCCTGCGAGACGAGCAGCGTGGGCCGCCGCCCGAGCCGGTCGGTCATGACACCCCCGCCGAGGGAGGAGATGACCCCGCCGAGCCCGTGCAGCGCGGCGACGAGACCGGCGTAGGACGCGGAGTAGCCGCGGTCCAGGGTCAGATACAGCGCCATGAAGGTGGCGACGAAGCCGCCGAGCCGGTTGACGAGGGTGCTGGTCCACAGCCACCAGAACTCGCGGGGCAGCCCGGAGACGGACTCCCGGGCGGCACGTCTCAGGGCGGCGACGGACATGAGGATCCCCCGGGTGTGTAAGTGGCGCGAACGGCGAACACAACTTACGAAGACCTGGCGCTCGCGGGCCACTCAATTAACAGATCCCGTCAACCGTCCGCCCTCTGGTCGGGGGCGCAAGGGATCAGAAGGTTCGATTACGCTCCTTGCCATGGCCGACGCACCGTACAAGCTGATCCTCCTCCGCCACGGCGAGAGCGAGTGGAACGCGAAGAACCTGTTCACCGGCTGGGTGGACGTCAATCTCAATGAGAAGGGCGAGAAGGAGGCAGTCCGCGGCGGCGAGCTCCTGAAGGACGCCGACCTTCTCCCCGACGTGGTCCACACGTCCCTCCAGAAGCGGGCGATCCGCACGGCGCAGCTGGCGCTGGAAGCGGCCGACCGCCACTGGATCCCCGTCCACCGCAGCTGGCGCCTGAACGAGCGCCACTACGGCGCCCTCCAAGGCAAGGACAAGGCCCAGACCCTGGCCGAGTTCGGCGAGGAGCAGTTCATGCTCTGGCGCCGCTCCTACGACACCCCGCCGCCGCCGCTTGAGGACGGCACGGAGTTCTCGCAGAGCGACGACGCGCGCTACGCGACGATCCCCCCGGAGCTGCGCCCCCGCACGGAGTGCCTCAAGGACGTCGTGATCCGCATGCTCCCGTACTGGTACGACGGCATCGTCCCGGACCTCCTGTCCGGCCGCACGGTCCTCGTCGCCGCCCACGGCAACAGCCTCCGCGCCCTGGTCAAGCACCTGGACGGCATCTCGGACGCCGACATCGCGGGCCTGAACATCCCGACGGGCATCCCCCTGTCCTACGAACTCGACGCCGACTTCAAGCCCTTGAACCCGGGTGGCACCTACCTGGACCCCGAGGCGGCCGCGGCGGCCATCGAGGCGGTCAAGAACCAGGGCAAGAAGAAGTAGGCCCGATTGCAGAAGCCCCCTGCCTGCGGTTTCGGTGCGGGCAGGGGGCCTTGCCCGACAGGGACTTGGCCCTTCTCAAGGCGGGCGGGGTCCCCGAGCGGCTGAGTCGCCTTGTCGGCGGCGTCACCGCTCCGCTCGACGGCCGTGGGTTCGTCTGCGTGCTCTCCACCCGCGAGACACCCGAGATGCTCAAGATCGGGTACACCAACCGTGACCCTCTCACCCGGGCCAAGGAGATCAACTCGGCCACCGGTGTGATCATCCCCTGGGGCGTGCGCGGTGCCTGGACGGCCGCCCACGCCCATCGGGCCGAGGCGGAGATCCACGCCCTCCTCGCCGACTACCGCGTCCGCAAGGACCGCGAGTTCTTCCATAGGCCGTTCGCGGAGGCGGCCCGGATCATCGAACAGTACGCGACCGCGGCCCGCGACTGAGGGCCGCCGCCGCTGCTCCCGGAATCAAACGGCCAGGGGTACCGCGTGGATCTCGTCCGGGCCCGACGCCCCCGAGAGTTCGTGGGCGCGGTGGACCGCTTCCGGTGAGGGGCCCTCGGAGAGGCAGTAGACCGTGCCGGACTCCGGGTCCGCCCAGGCGTGTTCGAAGTGGACTCCTCCTTCCTTCTCGACCGCGACCGCGGCCTCGTGGCCCGCGCGCAGCTGCTCCGCCGTGATGCCCTGCATTCCGTGGTGGACGTCCATGTAGCGCGTCATCGCGCACCGTCTCCTCTCACACCGACAGCGGCACCGCGTGGATCTCGTCGGCCTTGTGGCCGGCGCGCTCGTGGATGCGCTGGACGGCATCCGCCGAAGGTGCCTCGGAGAGGCAGTAGACGGTGCCGGACTCCGGGTCCGCCCAGGCCCGCTCGAAATGGACCCCCTCGTCCTTCTCTATCGCGAGGTCCGCCTTGTGGGCCTCCTGCAGCTGGTCCGACGTGATGCCCTGCATCCCGTGGTGTACGTCCATGAACTGACCCATGGCACGCCTCCTTCCGGTCCTCCTTCCATGCTGCGCCTCCACAGAGCCGCGAGCACGGTGAAGGGCCCCGGCAGTCGCGCCGGGGCCCTTCACCGTCGTAAGCAAAAACAATCAACCGCACTGGCACGGGTTGCCCGACTGGCAACCGCACTGGCACCCCGAACCGCAGCCGCACGCGCCGATCAGCATCAGGTTCTTGATCTCTGCGGGCTGCTCGGTCTGGCGCTCCTGCGTGGGGTCGGGTGTGGTGCCGGGCGTGCCGGGGGAGTCGGCCATGGTCCCTCCTCGTCGAGGCTGGTGCCTGTTCCCCATTGCATGCCCGCTCCACTGGGCGCATCAACGGCGCACAGGGGCTCTCACGCACGCCCCCGCGTGCGTCAGGCGCCCTCGACGCCCGTGACCGACTGGATGTCCTGCTGGAGCTCGTCCGCGTGCTCACCCGTCACCAGGAACACCACGCGCTTGGCGACCGCCACCGCGTGGTCGGCGAACCGCTCGTAGTAGCGGCCCAGCAGGGTCACGTCGACCGCGGTCTCGATGCCGTGCTTCCAGCGCTCGTCCATCAGGTGCTGGAAGAGCGTGCGGTGCAGCAGGTCCATCTCGTCGTCGTCGGTCTCCATCTGGAGCGCCAGGTCGACGTCCTTGGTCACGATGACCTCGGCGGCCTTCGCCATCAGGCGCTGCGCGAGCTGACCCATCTCCAGGATCGTGGCGTGCAGGTCGTGCGGAATGGCCCGCTCCGGATAGCGCAGCCGGGTGAGCTTGGCCACATGCTGGGCCAGGTCTCCGGAGCGCTCCAGGTCCGCGGACATCCGCAGCGAGGTGACGACGATCCGCAGATCGGTCGCCACCGGCTGCTGGCGCGCGAGCAGGGCTATCGCCCGCGCTTCCAGGTCGTGCTGGAGGTCGTCGACCCTCTGGTCGGCCTCGATCACGCTTTCGGCCAGCTTGAGGTCGGAGTCGAGGATCGCGGTCGTCGCGCGTCCGATCGCCGACCCGACCAGGCGGGCCATCTCCACCAGGCTGTCGCTGATCGAGTCAAGTTCCTCGTGGTACGCGTCCCGCATGAGGGTTCCCTCTCGTACGTGTTTCTTGGGGTTCCGGGGGCCGGGGCCAGTGTGCACGTCCTGCTGAACCGGCGCTATCGCACCCCACGCTTCTACCGTCTGACCTGCACGCGTCCGTTTCTGCCACCCCAAATGAACCATTGCTGGCACCAAGGTGAACTCTGGGC
Organism: Streptomyces sp. P17; assembly: GCF_032436805.1. Taxonomy (NCBI): domain Bacteria; kingdom Bacillati; phylum Actinomycetota; class Actinomycetes; order Kitasatosporales; family Streptomycetaceae; genus Streptomyces; species Streptomyces sp. P17. Next base: position 69,205 of record NZ_JAVRBF010000036.1, read on the forward strand.
GACGAGTGTTCGAGCTCGCACTCGGATGGCTGTGGCCAGGACCGGGGCCATGCCTAACCTGGATGCATGGACGTGAACGCGGCGGTCGCCGCAGCGGCAGCGATCGCCGGGGTACTCACCGGCGTCATCGCCATGCTGGCGTTCCGCTGGAGCGAACGCGACCAGGCGCGACCGACCAGAACCTCCCTGCACACCGATCCGGTACTGCCACCGGGCGTCGACACGGTGCTGTCCGTGCTCCGCTCCTCCGCGGTCGTACTGGACGAGGCCGACGCCGTCGTCAAGGCCAGCTCCGCCGCGTACGCCCTCGGGCTGGTGCGCGGCGGCCGGCTGTCGGTGGAACCGATGCTCCAGATGGCCCGGGACACCCGGCGCGACGGCGAGATACGCCAGGTCGAGCTGGATCTGCCCCGGCGCGGCACCGGCCGCGGCGAGGCCCTCGCGGTCTCCGCCCGGGTGGCGCCGCTCGGCTCCCGCCTGGTGCTTCTGCTCGTCGAGGACCTCACCGAGGCCCGGCGGATAGAGGCGGTACGGCGCGACTTCGTCGCCAATGTCAGCCACGAGCTCAAGACCCCCGTCGGCGCTCTCTCCCTGCTGTCCGAGGCTGTCATGGACGCCTCGGACGACCCGGAGGCCGTGGAGCGCTTCGCGGGGCGTATGCAGATCGAGGCGACCCGGCTCACCAATCTCGTCCAGGAGCTGATCGACCTCTCCCGGGTGCAGAACGACGACCCGCTGGAGGACGCCGAGCCCGTTCGAGTGGACGAACTGGTGGCCGAGGCCATCGACCGCTGCCGGCACGCCGCCGGCACCAAGCAGATCACGATGGCCGCGGGCGGCACCGCCGACCTGAGCATCTGGGGCAACCGCGGCCAGCTCGCCGCGGCCCTCGGCAACCTCGTCGAGAACGCCGTCAACTACTCGCCCGCCCGTACCCGCGTCGGTATAGCCGCCCGCCGGGTGCCCGCACCTGGCGGCGACCATATCGAGATCGCCGTGACCGATCAGGGCATCGGCATCTCCGACAAGGACAAGGAGCGCATCTTCGAGCGCTTCTACCGCGTCGACCCGGCCCGTTCCCGTGCCACCGGCGGTACGGGTCTCGGACTGGCGATCGTCAAGCACGTGGCCGCCTCGCACGGCGGGGAGGTCACGGTATGGAGTTCCGAGGGACAGGGCTCCACGTTCACCCTGAGACTGCCGGAGGCGGGCGCGGCCCGCGACCGAGCTCAGCAGCATCCCGTCCTCGACGCCGAGGCCGGGCGCCCCGCCGATCCGTCCCACGACACACCCCCCGAGTCAGCCGCGTACCAAACGCTTTCCGCCCCGGAGGTCCTTCCGTGACCCGAGTGCTCGTCGTCGAGGACGAGGAATCCTTCTCAGACGCCCTGTCGTACATGCTTCGCAAAGAGGGCTTCGAGGTCGCCGTGGCGACCACCGGGCCCGACGGACTCGACGAGTTCGAGCGCAACGGCGCCGACCTCGTCCTGCTCGACCTGATGCTGCCCGGCCTGCCGGGCACGGAGGTCTGCCGCCAGCTGCGCGGCCGCTCCAACGTCCCCGTCATCATGGTGACCGCCAAGGACAGCGAGATCGACAAGGTCGTCGGGCTGGAAATAGGAGCCGATGACTATGTCACCAAGCCGTTCTCCTCTCGTGAGCTGGTCGCCCGTATCCGGGCCGTCCTGCGCCGCCGCGGCGAGCCCGAGGAGGTCACCCCGGCCGCGCTGGAGGCGGGTCCGGTCCGTATGGACGTCGACCGCCACGTGGTCACGGTCTCCGGCTCGAAGGTCGACCTCCCTCTCAAGGAGTTCGACCTCCTGGAGATGCTCCTGCGCAACGCGGGCCGCGTACTGACCCGTATGCAGCTCATCGACCGTGTCTGGGGCGCCGACTACGTGGGCGACACCAAGACCCTCGACGTCCACGTCAAGCGCCTGCGAGCAAAGATCGAGCCGGACCCGGGCGCGCCGCGATACCTGGTGACGGTGCGCGGGCTGGGCTACAAGTTCGAACCGTAGGCCGCCTGACAGGCGATACGACGAAGGGCGGGACTCCCTCGGGGGTCCCGCCCTTGTGTGTCGTACGTCCGCTCAGTGGCCGGCAGCCGCGTTCGACTCCGTCGAGGAGGCCGAGGCGGGGTCGGTCGCGGTGCCGGACGCTTCCCCGCCCGGCTCGCCGGTGGCCTCACCCGTGGCCTCACCCGTGGCCCCGCCCGTCGGCTCCTCGGTGGCCTCGCCCGTCGGGGACGCGGTGTCCTCGCTCGGCGCGGACGGGACCTCGGTCGGGCCCCAGCCGGTGAAGTAGCTCTCGGACGGGACCACGAAGGCGCGCAGGGTCACGTCGCCGGTCTCGCTGAAGGTGAAGGTCACCGGCTGGGCGTTGCCGTCCTTCACATCCTCGGGCGTGCTGGACAGCACCGCGGAGGCGTTCTCCGCGCCGCCGAGGACCAGCGAGCCACCGGCCGGGATGGACAGGCTCTTGCCCTTGGCGCCCTTGAGCTCGACGGGCTCACTGGCTCCCTCGACGGTGATCGACTCCAGCGTCTGGGCGCTGGTGCCGTTGTTGAAGAGGGTGGCGGCGACGACGGCCGGGCCGCCGGCCTCCGGGTCGGGCTGCGTGATGACGACGGCATTCTGGATCTTGATGTCACCGGCCGTCGTCGCGGCGTTGTCGGGCTTGATCTCCAGGGTCTGTGCGTTGTTGCCGGCTCCGCACGCGGCGAGCGGAAGGATCGAGAACGTGATGGCGGCGGCGGCGAGGACGCCGCGTCGAAGGCTGCTGCTCACGGCGGCGGCAACTCCTTGACTCGAACGGGGCGGGCGCATAAAGCCGCCCTAAGTGTCTGTCAGCGGCCTTAGGTTACCGAGCCGTTCCCGCCCGGCCGCACCCGACCCTCCTCTGAGCCGTACAAGAGCGTCCCGCTTCACCCGTCCCGTCCCGCACAAGCGACCCGTCAGTCACTTTGGCACCGCGCTCGTCCGTCATTCACATAAGTCCCGTGGGCATACCCACGACTGCGGCGCGCGAAATTTCCGTGAAGGAATGCGCGACCGTCCGGAAATTGATCACCGACTGTGCCTCGACCACCCCTCGTGATCAATTCCGGATTCGTCCGGTACCCGACTCCGGACACCGAACGGAGTAGCGGAAGTCGCACACATGGAAGCGGACATATCGGGATGTTCGTCCGCTTGGCGGGGCCTCCGGATGTGTGTAACGTGAGCGTTTCACCTCCCCCGAAGAGCCGCTCCGACCTGCGAATACCTGCTTCCGGTCGGCCCGCGCAGCACGTTCCTGTTGCTGTTGTCAAGCCCCGAGATATGCCCTGACCTGCGAAAACACCATTCAGAAGCTGCCGTTTCCGTGTTACCCTGGATAGCCACGGAAGGGGTACCTGTCACATGACGTTCAAGGTTGGCGACACCGTGGTCTATCCCCATCACGGGGCCGCGCTGATCGAGGCCATCGAAACTCGCCAGATCAAAGGCGTGGACAAGACCTACTTGGTGCTGAAGGTCGCCCAGGGTGATCTGACGGTACGTGTGCCAGCGGACAATGCGGAGTTCGTCGGCGTGCGTGATGTGGTCGGTCAGGACGGGCTGGACCGGGTCTTCGAGGTGCTGCGCGCGCCGTACGCCGAGGAGCCCACGAACTGGTCTCGTCGTTACAAGGCAAATCTGGAGAAGCTCGCCTCCGGCGATGTCATCAAGGTCGCGGAAGTCGTCCGTGACCTGTGGCGTCGTGAGCGCGAGCGTGGACTCTCCGCCGGTGAGAAGCGCATGCTCGCCAAGGCCCGCCAGATCCTGGTGAGCGAGCTCGCCCTCGCGGAGAACACCAACGAGGACAAGGCCGAGGCGCTGCTCGACGAGGTTCTCGCGTCCTGACGCCCGCAGCCGGCAGGCTCAGCCATTCAGCACACTGAAATGCCGCGGTGCCCGATGACGTACGTACTGTCGCCGGGCGCTGCGGCATGTTCGCTTGTGCGTGCCGCCTCACGCCGTACACCTCTCGGGGGGACTTCCCCCCGATACTTGGCGTGCCGGGCCCGGGCAGCTGGCTCGACCAGGGTCACGGAAGGGTCTGGTCAAGGCGTCGCGCCCGGCACTTCCCAGGCCATACCCACGCCAGGCCAGCACACAAACCTGACAGGAACCGATGTCTGACGAATCGCGCCCTTCGCCCGCGCAGGCCAGTGCGACCGCTCGTACGGCTGCCGTGATTCCGGCCGCCGGCCGCGGTGTACGCCTCGGTCCTGGCGCCCCCAAGGCACTCCGTGCGCTGGGCGGCACCCCCATGCTCATCCACGCGGTGCGCGCGATGGCCGCGTCCCGTGCCGTCTCCCTGGTCGTCGTCGTGGCCCCGCCCGAGGGCGCCGCCGAGGTGAAGTCCCTCCTCGACGCGCACGCGCTGCCCGAGCGGACCGACTTCCTGGTGGTCCCCGGCGGTGACTCCCGCCAGGAGTCCGTCAAGCTCGGCCTGGACGCGCTGCCGCCCGAGTACGAGATCGTCCTCGTGCACGACGCGGCCCGCCCGCTCGTCCCGGTGGACACCGTCGACGCCGTCATCGAGGCCGTACGGGACGGTGCTTCCGCGGTCGTCCCCGCGCTGCCGCTCGCGGACACCGTCAAGGAGGTCGAGCCGGCCGGTGCCGAGGGCGTGCCCGAGCCGGTCGTCGCCACTCCGGAGCGGGCCCGGCTGCGGGCCGTGCAGACGCCTCAGGGCTTCGACCGGGCGACCCTGGTCCGCGCTCACGAGACGGTCACCGACAACGTCACCGACGACGCCGGCATGGTCGAGCAGCTCGGCCTGCGGGTCCTGGTGGTGCCCGGTCACGAGGAGGCCTTCAAGGTCACCCGGCCGCTGGACCTGGTCCTGGCGGAGGCGGTCCTGGCGCGCCGGAGGCTCAACGATGGCTTCTGAGGCACCTCTGCTTCCCCAGGTCGGCATCGGCACCGACATCCACGCCTTCGAGGAGGGCCGCGAGCTGTGGTGCGCGGGCCTGAAGTGGGAGGGCACCGGTCTGGCGGGCCACTCCGACGCGGATGTCGTCGCGCACGCCGCCTGCAATGCCCTCTTCTCCGCCGCCGGGCTCGGCGACCTGGGCCGGCACTTCGGCACGGGCCGCCCGGAGTGGTCGGGGGCCTCCGGTGTCGTCCTGCTGACGGAGGCGGCCAGGATCGTCCGCGAGGCCGGGTTCACCATCGGCAACATCGCGGTGCAGGTCGTCGGCCCCCGTCCGAAGATCGGCAAGCGCCGGGACGAGGCCCAGAAGGTCCTGTCGGAGGCGGCGGGAGCGCCGGTTTCGGTGTCCGGGGCGACGACGGACGGACTGGGGTTCCCCGGTAGGGGTGAAGGGCTGATGGCGGTGGCGACCGCGCTGGTGGCGAGAACACCGCGCTGACGGTTGTCCACAACCGTCGGATGCACTACGGATCGCCTACTACCCTGGACTCGTGACTATTCGCCTGTACGACACCAGCGCCCGGCAGATCCGTGACTTCACCCCGCTCCAGCCGGGTTGTGTCTCGATCTACCTGTGTGGTGCCACCGTGCAGGCGGCCCCGCACATCGGCCACATCCGGTCCGGGCTGAACTTCGACATCATGCGCCGCTGGTTCGAGTACCGCGGCTACGACGTCACGTTCATCCGCAATGTCACCGACATCGACGACAAGATCATCACCAAGTCCGCCGACCAGGGCCGCCCGTGGTGGTCGATCGGGTACGAGAACGAGCGCGCGTTCAACGACGGCTACACCGCGCTCGGCTGCCTGCCGCCCACGTACGAGCCGCGTGCCACCGGCCATGTCACCGAGATGGTCGAGATGATGCGCGGCCTGATCGAACGCGGCCACGCCTACGAGGCCGACGGCAATGTCTACTTCGACGTGAAGTCCTTCCCGGAGTACCTGCGTCTGTCCAACCAGGAGCTGGACAACCTGCTCCAGCCCTCCGGCGAGGGCGAGACGGGCAAGCGGGACTCCCGGGACTTCGCGATGTGGAAGGCGGCCAAGCCGGGCGAGCCGAGCTGGGAGACGCCGTGGGGCCGCGGCCGGCCCGGCTGGCACCTGGAGTGCTCGGCGATGGCCCACAAGTACCTGGGCTCCGCCTTCGACATCCACGGCGGCGGCCTGGACCTGATCTTCCCGCACCATGAGAACGAGATCGCCCAGGCCAAGGCCTACGGCGACGAGTTCGCCCGGTACTGGGTGCACAACGCCTGGGTCACCATGAGCGGCGAGAAGATGTCCAAGTCGCTGGGCAACTCCGTGCTCGTCAGCGAGATGGTCAAGGCCTGGCGGCCCATCGTGCTGCGCTACTACCTCGGCACCCCGCACTACCGCTCGATGATCGAGTACAGCGAGGAGGCCCTGCGCGAGGCCGAGTCGGCGTTCGCGCGGATCGAGGGTTTCGTGCAGCGCGTCACCGAGATGGCCGGTCACGCCGTCGAGCCCGCCGCCGAGGTGCCGACCGCCTTCGCCGAGGCGATGGACGACGACCTGGGTGTCCCGGGAGCGCTCGCCGTCGTGCACACCACCGTCCGGCAGGGCAACTCCGCCCTCGCCGCCGACGACAAGGAAGCCGCCGTGGCCCGCCTCGCCGAGGTGCGCGCCATGCTCGGCGTCCTCGGTCTGGACCCGCTCGACCCGCACTGGGCGGGAGAGACGGACCGGGGCCAGGACCTGCACGGCGTGGTCGACAGCCTCGTACGCCTCGTCCTGGACCAGCGTGAGGCGGCCCGGGCCCGTAAGGACTGGGCCACCGCGGACGCCATCCGGGACCAGCTCGGGCAGTCGGGACTGGTCATCGAGGACAGCCCGCAGGGGCCGCGCTGGAGCCTCGGCGCGCGCTGAGCGCAGTGATCGATTGTGCCGCCCGGCCCTCCGGGCGGCACACTGCAGAGACATACGTACGTCACCGCTACACAGAGACAGGTAGGTCATGGCCGCGAACAACCGCCGCATGTCCGGCAAGAAGGGCGCGCAGGTCGGCAGTGGCGGCCAGCGACGCCGGGGCCTGGAAGGCAAGGGCCCGACGCCGCCCGCCGAGATGCGCAAGGGGCACAAGAAGAACCGCATCGCCACCGCCAAGGCGAAGCAGACGGCGCGCCGTCCCGCACCGCGCGGGCGCGGCGGCAAGGGCACGTCCGAGATGGTCGTCGGCCGTAACCCCGTCGTGGAGGCGCTGCGCGAGGGCGTGCCCGCGGTGACGCTGTACGTCCAGCAGTTCATCGACAACGACGAGCGCGTCCGCGAGGCCCTCCAGCTCGTCGGTGAGCGCGGCGGCATCCACCTCATGGAGGCCCCCCGCCCCGAGCTCGACCGCATGACCAACGGGCTCAACCACCAGGGCCTGGTCCTCCAGGTCCCGCCGTACGAGTACGCCCACCCCGAGGACCTGGCCAGCGCCGCCTACGACGAGGGCGAGGACCCGCTCATCGTCGCCCTCGACGGAGTGACGGACCCCCGGAACCTGGGCGCCGTCGTCCGCTCGGTGTCCGCCTTCGGCGGCCACGGCGTCGTCGTACCGGAGCGCCGCGCGGCGGGTATGACCGCCGGTGCCTGGAAGACGTCCGCCGGCACCGCGGCCCGCACCCCGGTCGCCCGTGCCACCAACCTCACCCGCGCCCTTGAGGCGTACAAGAAGGCGGGCATCGCCGTCGTCGGCCTCGCCGCCGACGGAGAGCACGAGGTCGGCGAGCTGGAGGCCCTGCACGGCCCGGTCGTCATCGTGGTCGGCAGCGAGGGCAAGGGCCTGTCCCGACTGGTCGGCGAAACCTGTGACTTCCGGGTGCGGATCCCGATGCCGGGCGGCGCCGAGTCGCTGAACGCCGGTGTGGCGGCGGGGATCGTGCTGTACGAGGCGGCGCGCGGACGCGGCTGAACACGCGTCCGCGCCGTCACCCGCGCGGGGCGATCCGGTCGTCCAGGACAAGCTTGACGCGGTCCGGACAGATCCGGCAGGTCAAAGCAGTGTCCTAAACACACGTCACTCGGTTAGATGAGTGTGGACACCAGAACACCCCGCACACCCACGGGGGACCGCTCGTCGGGATTCGACGACGCTCCCGCGCTGAGCATGGTGAAGGTGCCGAGCGATCCGGCGCAGATCATCGTCAATCATGCGAGTTTCCGCGTGCAGTTGGGCGCGTCGACGAGACGCGGCCAATCGCCGCGGATCGCACGGCACTTGAGCGCCACCGAGGACACCGCCCGGATGCCCGTGGTCGGCACCGGGGCCGCCGCCCGCCGCCGGCCCGTCGTCTGGAGCGGCAAGTCCGCACCCGACGACACCGGGGCCCACCGGCTCCTCCAGGCGGTGCGGGGCGCGGGCGTCGGACACGCCGAGGAACCGGCCGACGCCGGCGCCACCCAGGTCATCCCGCGCGTCGACGTCAACGACGGCTACGGCGGCGACGGTTACGACGATCTCGCCCAGACCGTCGAGACCCCCGTGGTCGGCGCCCAGCGCACCCCGCCCGACGGCGACGGCACCCGGCTGCTGCCCGACATGCGCCAGGTCGGCAGCGCCTACGACGAGGAACTCGGCCACGACGGCCGGGAGTTCGGCGAGCCGGACGACGGACCCCGGTCCAGGCGGCACGGCGACGACCCCGCGCGGCACGCCTACTACCCGGGCCGCCGCATGAACTTGGGCGTCGTCCTGCTCCCGCTGCGCATCTTCCTCGGCTTCATCTCCATCTACGCCGGCATGGGCAAGCTCTGCGACCCCGTCTATTTCGACGGCGGCAAGCGCGGCTCGATGGTGAAGTGGCTGAACACCCTGCACCCGTGGGAAGTCGCCGAGCCGCTGCGCCAGTTCGCCCTCGAACACCCCGTCGGCTCCGGCCTGGTGATCGCCTTCTTCCAGGTGATCGTGGGCGTCCTCACGGTGCTGGGCTGCTGGCAGCGGGTCGCCGCGGTGGTCGGCGCGCTGCTGTCGGCCGCGCTGCTCGTCACCGTCAGCTGGAAGAGCGTCCCCGTCTACGACGCCCCCGACATCATCTATCTGGCCGCCTGGTCCCCGCTGATCATCGCCGGCGCCCCCGTCTACTCGATCGACGGCCGCCTCGCGGGCAGCGCCTGGCGTCGCCTCGGCCCTCGCGCCGACATCTGGGACCTGCGCCGCTACGTCCTGCGGCGCGGCGCCCTGGTGACCGCCATCGTGACCGGCCTGACCCTGCTGATCGGCTCGCTGCTCGGCGGCGCCGTCCGCGACTCCGACCGCGTGGTCGTCCCGGGCCCCGGCGAGGCCCCGCGCAACGAACTCCCCGGCTCCCCGCTCCCGTCGGAGCCCGGCAAGCGCCAGTCGCGCACTCCGTCGGCCTCCACGGCCCCCACCCAGGGCGCCACCTCGGCGGCCCCCACGGCGGGCGCCGCCACGACGCCGGGCGCCACGCGGGACACCAGCACGGCAGGCACCCCGAGCCAGACACAGGGCACCGGGGGCCAGGCCCCGCCCCAGCAGTCCACCCCCGCGGACCAGGCCCCCAGCACCAGCTCGGGCCCGACCTCAGGCGGCACCACCGGCGGCGGCACAGGCACGCCGGGCGGCACGGGAGGCGGAGGATCCAGCTCCGGTGAACCGGGCCTGGTAGGCGGCCTGTTGGGGTAGATGGGCCGGTGGGCGGGATTCTGGGTTAGCCCACCGGCAGAACACAAGAACCCACCTGGTTCCCCGCGCTCCTCAGGGGCGCGGGGCTCCTTTCATATGCGGCTCCGCCGCGTGGGCGCGCCCGGCCCGCACTAGGAACGAAGAGCCGACAGCTCCTTCGCAGCTTCGGTGAGATCCTTCGCCGTATCAATGGCCCGCCAGTACGCGCCCTGAGGAAGCGGGAAGCCCGCAAGCTTCCGCTCCCGGGCCAGCCGCGGAAACGTCGTCCGCTCATGGTCCCCCCGCTCGGGAAGCATCGAGGCGAAGTCGGCCGAGAAGACGTACACACCCGCATTGATCTCGTACGTCGTGGGCGGCGACTCGATGAAGTCGGTGACGTGCCCGAATCCGTCCGTCTGCACGGCTCCCCAGGGGATCCGCGGCCGCGCCAGGGCGAGGGTCGCGACGGCGTCACGCTCCGCGTGGAAGTCCGCCATGTCACGCAGCGAGAACCGGGTCCAGATGTCGCCGTTCGTGGCGTACCAGGGCCGGCCGGGGTGCGGGAGATGGGCGGCGGCGTACTTGAGGCCACCGCCGCGGCCGAGGGGCTCGGTCTCGACGACGGTGGTCACCCGCACCGGAAGGTCCGCCGACGCCAGCCAGTCCTTGAGGACATCCGCGAGGTGGCCACAGCTGACCACCACGTCCCTCACGCCCTCCTCGGCGAGCCACGCAAGCTGATGGCCGATGATCGGCGTCCCCGTGCCGGGGATCTCGACCATCGGCTTGGGCCGGTCGTCGGTGTACGGGCGCAGCCGGGAGCCCTGGCCTCCGGCCAGGATCACAGCTTGTACGGGGCGGGCGGCGGCGTGCGGATCGGTCATGTCCCGAACTGTATGTGGCCGCGGTGCCCACGGGGGTGGGGGGTGCTGTGTGCTGTGCGGGCGCGGCTGTGTGGGGGCTGGTCGCGCCCACGCGGCGGAGCCGCATATCGAGCAGAGCCCCGCGCCCCCTGGAGGGGGCTGGGGCCTGACGGCCCCGAGCCCCCTCCAGACCCCGAGGTCCCTTCTCGTCAGCTGTGCGCCGCCGCCACTCCCGTCGCGAAGGACGTGTCGCAGACCGGGCGGGCGTAGGACTGGGCGCGTGTCGGGCCGTAGGCGAGGACCGCGGCTCGGCCGAGGGCCCGGGCGATGGAGGCGCAGTGCCTGGCCAGCGACGGGCGGCCGTTGACGGCCTGCTGGAGGTGGGTGAGCGCGGCGCCCGGGTTCTCCCGGTGGAGCTCGGCCAGGAGCTGGTCGCGCAGCACGTCCTGCGGGGCGCGGGACACGGAACGGGGCTTGGCGTCCGACACCGACGCCTCCGAGGCCGTGAGCACCGAGTTCGAGGGGTTCCCCGACCAGTTGACCCGGGTGACCGCGAGGGTCCCGGAGAGCACCAGGACGACGGGCAGGACGAGGGCGAGGGAGCGGCCGATCCGGCGGGCGGGGCCCCGGCCGCGACGCGTCTGTTGGTTAGTGGAGTGCTTCACGCGAGTGAGGGTAGCGTCCGGTAATGATTTGGCGACATTTAGTCACCGGTTCGGGGGATGAAGAGGTGCCTCTTTTTGGGTAAGGGGTTGACGCCCACTGCTCGAAATGAGCCCTATGCCGGGGTATTTGTCGACAACGAGATGGGCCCCACAGCACTCTGTGGGGCCCATCTCGTCAACCTGGGCGATACACCCGATTCGTTCGGGTCAGCCGGAGAGGTCAGTCGGAGAGGCGCTCACCCGTGGAGGTCGAGAACACGTGGGTCTCGCCCGGACGCGGCACGACGTGCAGCGTGGCGCCCTTCTCCGGCACCGAGCGGCCGCTGACGCGGACGACCAGGTCCTTCAGCTCGTCGCCGACCTTGGCGCTGCCGTAGACGTAACCGTCGGCGCCGAGCTCCTCGACGACGTTGACGGAGACCGCGAGACCGGCCGGGGCGTCCTCGGTGTCCTTGGCCAGGGCAGCGGCGGCGCCGCCGTTCTGCTCGACGATGTCGAAGTGCTCGGGTCGGACGCCGACGGTGACCGTGCGGTCGCCCTTGTCGGAGGCGGCCTTCAGGGCGTCACGGTTGACCGGGACGACGCTGTTGCCGAACTTCACACCGCCGTCGGTGATCGGGACCTCGACCAGGTTCATGGCGGGGGAGCCGATGAAGCCGGCGACGAAGAGGTTGGCCGGGCGGTCGTACATGTTGCGCGGGGAGTCGATCTGCTGGAGCAGACCGTCCTTCAGCACGGCCACGCGGTCGCCCATCGTCATGGCCTCGACCTGGTCGTGGGTGACGTAGACCGTGGTGATGCCCAGACGGCGCTGGAGCGAGGCGATCTGCGTACGGGTGGAGACACGGAGCTTGGCGTCGAGGTTCGACAGCGGCTCGTCCATGAGGAAGACCTGCGGCTCACGCACGATCGCGCGGCCCATCGCCACACGCTGGCGCTGACCGCCGGAGAGGGCCTTCGGCTTGCGGCCGAGGTACTCGGTGAGGTCGAGGATCTTCGCCGCGTCCTCGACCTTCTGGCGGATCTCCGCCTTCGGCACACCGGCGATCTTGAGCGCGAAGCCCATGTTGTCGGCGACCGTCATGTGCGGGTAGAGCGCGTAGTTCTGGAACACCATGGCGATGTCCCGGTCCTTCGGCGGCAGGTGGGTGACGTCGCGGTCGCCGATGCGGATGACGCCGGAGTTGACGTCCTCAAGCCCCGCCAGCATGCGGAGCGAGGTGGACTTGCCGCAGCCGGACGGGCCGACCAGAACGAGGAACTCTCCGTCCTCGATCTCGATGTCGAGCGCGTCTACGGCGGGCTTCTCGGAACCCGGGTAGATCCGGGTCGCCTTGTCGAACGAGACAGTGGCCATGGTGAATGGGCCCCCTTCTACCGGCAGGAACGTGCCGGACGATCCGTTGTAGGAAGGTGGTGGTGTAGTCCATGTGAGTGGACTGACCTCGGACGGTACCTGCCGTTCACCTGGTCTGTCAGTACCCGGACCCCTGTGAACTTCGCGGAAATTTTCGACAGGGGCACGCCGGGTCGTGGGTACACTGCACGGGCACGTACGTGCGCGCCTCCTTAGCTCAGCTGGTCAGAGCGCCGCTCTTGTAAAGCGAAGGTCGTCGGTTCGAATCCGACAGGGGGCTCTCCCTTCCTCTCACAGGCCCTGCCATGGGACCCTTCGCGGCCGTACCCTGGTCGGCACAACGGAACCGCGCCGGCTGGGGAGGTCACGGGGTGAGAGGGCGCAGTCCGGAACGGGTCCGCAATGAGCTGGTCGTAGCCATCGTGGACGCGCTCCAGGAGTCGGCGACGGTGAAACAGACGAGCAGCCGCGAGTTATGGCGGGAGATGCTCGCCGACGAACTGGGCTCGCCGGTGGAGCCGTTCGGCGGTGACCGGCTGCGGCCCTGGCTGCTCCAGGTCGTCAAGGCGTGTACGGCGGTCGGTGACGGCCCGGCCTGTCTGGTGCGGTCGCTGGAGTACGTGGAACAGCAGTCGGCCTCGGTCGCAGCGTTATGGCCGCTCGTGGACGAGTGGGAGGCCGTCGACTTCTTCAACAGCGCCGACCTCGGACATCTGCGGCCGCTCCTGGAGTCGCTGCGCTCCGCCGAGCTGGCCGCCATGGCCCGGCGTGCGAGCCGCTCCCGGGTGCAGGAGCTGCCGCACTGGTGCCAGACGGGCTGGCAGGTCTTCCTGCGGCTGGCCGGTGAGAACTCCCCGGCCGACGAGCTCCCGCCGAGCATGGCCTTCCTGGCGCTGTCCGCCGACCGGCTGATGGAGGAGGGCCGCGCGGAGGCCGCCGAGGAGCTGCGCCGCTTCAACCGCGGCCGGGCCCAGGAGCTGCGGGTGGAGGACCGGCTGTCCGAGTGGCAGCACTCGGAGTTCCCGCAGCCCCCGCCCTCACTGGTGCCGGCCTACTTGATGATCCAGTTCGAGCCGGACCGGAACGAGACCGACCGCTACTACCTCTCGCACTGGCGCCAGTCCGACTCCGAGGGCTGGCACCCGGTGCGCGGCGAGACCGTCCATCTGTGCCGGGCGGAGCTGCCGGGGGCGGTGGAGCGGCTGATCGAGGAGTCCGAGGCGCGCTGGGCCGATCTGCGCCAGCCGGTGATCCTGGAGTTCGTGCTCCCCTGGGAGCTGCTCAATGAGCCCGTGGAGTGGTGGGCGAAGGATTCCGGCCACCCCGAGCCGACCCCGCTGGCGATGGACTACCCCATCGTCGTGCGCTCGCTGGAGAGGCTCCAGCGGGCCGCGTGGCACCGCGCCTGGCATCACAAGTGGCGACAGCTGAAGGAGCGCCCGGCGGACAGCCGCCCGCACTGGGGGCGTCCGGCGCAGGACGGGGCGTACTTCTTCCATCTGGAGCGGGAGCTGAAGGAGGACCGGCACGCCGTGTGCCTGGTGCTCAGCGAGCCGCCGGGCGCCGACTCGGGCACCGGCCGCCGGGAGGTGCTCGCGGGGCTGCGGGCCGGGGTGCCGGCGATGATCTGGCACCGCTCGGACTGCTCCGACTCCGACTTCCAGGACGCGATCGGCGAGATCCTCGCGGACCGGGGGCTCGGCTCACTGGCGGAGAGCGTCGGCAAGTGGCGCAACGACGCGCTCGCCCTCGGCCCGGAGCGCTGGGACGGGCATGTCGGCCGGCATCTGGCCATTCTGCTCGACGACCCCGAGCGCAAGCCCGGCCCCACGGGTCCGGTGTAGCCGCGATGACCTCGCAGAGCGGGATCGGGCGCCTTGTGCCGTCCGGCATCGGCCAGTTGACGATCCGCGCAGGAGAGTGGCAGACGGCCTTGCACGCGACTGTGCGCGGTGCCAGGCTGGACGCGAGAAAAGCCGGCGTGCTCGACACCGCAGGGGGGCGCGTTCCATCCGCCGTTCCATCCGCCGATCGACTGTCCTATTTGTGCCCCCTCCCCCTGTGGCCTGCCGTCTTGCACTGTATGCAGACCACTGCCAGGCTTGGCACGTGGATGTCACGCATGCCCGCGGAATGCGGGACTCCTCTTCGGCACTCCCTCCGTCCTCGGGCCTTACCGGACGCTCTGAGAGCGCTTATGCAGTGTGACGATGTCCCACGATCAGCGGTGGAAACGGCGTCTGACGAAGCATCACTGGACGCCGTACCGCTCGCCCTGAGCGAACTGGTGCGCTCACACTCCGCGGACCCTCCGTCCGTGCTTCTCGTCGTGGACGACCACGCGACCATGCGGGTGTGGCGGGAGACGGTCGAGAAGCTGGCCGACGACCTCGCCCGCGAGGAGCGACTGGGCGGGATCAGCACCGTACGACTGCTCAGTTCCGATGACACCGAGCCGGCCCGGATCCGGCTGGAGCATCTGCCGCTGTCGCCTTCCGAGCGCCGGATGGTCCTGGTGCTGACCGACGGGCTCGCCGCGGGCTGGCGCTCGGACGCGGTGCTTCCGCTGCTGCGCGAGCTCGGCCGGACCGAGCCGCTCGCGGTGCTGCAGCTGCTGCCGCAGCACCTGTGGTCCCGTACCGGCCTCGATGTGAACCGGATGCGGTTCAGCAGCGCCCGCCCCTGGGCGCCGAACGACTCCCTGCGCTGGGAACTGCGCACCTCCCCCCTGGAACCCGTCGACGACCCGGACGCCAGGGCCGGTGTGGTCCCGGTGCCCGTACTGGAGCCGACGGAGCACTCCCTGTCCGGCTGGGTGGACCTGGTGACCGGCGGCTCCGGCGAGTGGCTGGAGATGTCGGGTGTACGGGCCCGGGACTGGAAGCGCAGGCCGGACGCGGCGCGGGCCGTGCCCTGGGTGGAGGACGTGCCCGACCCGGCCAGTGCCGTACCGCCCTGGGAGCGGGTCTCGGACTTCCGGGCGGCCGCGTCCCCGACCGCGTTCGCGCTGGCCACCCGGCTCGCCGCGGCGCCGCTCACCTTGCCCGTGATGAGCGCGGTGACCGCCTCGGTGCCGGGCGCCGGGCCCGCCCATCTGGCCGAGCTGCTGATGAGCGGCCTCGTACGGCCCGCCGGCGCGGACGCCGAGCGCGTGGCCGATGTGGCCTTCGTCTTCGGCCCCAATATCCGCCAGGAGTTATTGGCGCTGTCCCGGCGCAGGGACACCGCCCGGGTGCTGCACGACGTACGCGGACTGCTCGCCACCGCACCCCAGGACACCGAGCCCGTCCTGCCCGCGCCCGAGGAACTCTTCGAAACGGCCGACGTGCCCTCGGTCACCCGGCGCAATGTCGCCTTCCTGCGCGTCGAACTGGCCGCGCTGCGCGCCCTGTCCGGGCGGTTCCTCCCGAGAGCCGAGCGCCTGGCCCGCGCCCTGCGCGAGTACGACCGGCAGAACTCCGTCAGCCTGCGCAAGGGCGTGGGCTCCCACACCGCTCCCCAGAGCGACCGCCACGCCGAACAGGCCCCGACGGGGGCCGGGACAACTTCAGAAGGAGCCACGGCCATGACCGCCACGCATACGCAGCCCGCGGTGGAGAGCGGGCGTTCGACGCCGCGCATCTGGGGCAACATCCCGCCGCGCAACCCGAACTTCACCGGCCGCGTGGACCTTCTGGAGCGACTGAGCGAGCGGCTGCGCGAGGGCACCACCACCGTGCTGCCCGAGGCCATCCACGGCATGGGCGGTGTCGGCAAGACGCAGCTGGCCATCGAGTACGCCTACCGCCATCAGTCGGAGTACGACGTGGTGTGGTGGATCCCCGCCGAGCGGCCGGGGCAGATCGGGCAGGCCCTGGTGGAGCTGGCCCAGCGGCTCGGCCTGGTCACCAGCGCCGAGGCCAATATCGCCGGGCCCGCGGTGCGGGAGGCGCTGCGCGAGGGGCGGCCGTACTCCCGCTGGCTGCTGATCTTCGACAACGCCGACAGCCCGGACGTGGTCCGCGACTACTTCCCGACCGGGGGCAGCGGCACCATCCTCGTCACCTCCCGCAACCGCCGGTGGAGCGTGGTCGGCCCGTCCCTGGAGGTCGATGTCTTCACCCGCGAGGAGAGCAAGGAGCTACTGCGCCGCTCCGGGCCCGACGACCTCGACGACGCCGAGGCGGACCGGCTCGCCGATGCCCTCGGTGACCTGCCGCTGGCGCTGGAGCAGGCCGCGGCCTGGCGGGCGGAGACCGGGATGCCGGCCTCGGAGTATCTGCGGCTGTTCGAGCACAAGCGGGCCGAACTGCTCGAGGTATCCCCGCCGCCGGACTACCAACTCCCGGTCGCCGCCGCGTGGAACGTCTCGCTGGACCACCTGGAGATCCGCAGCCTCACCGCGCTGCGCCTGCTCCAGCTGTGCTCGTACTTCGCGCCCGACCCCATCTCGCGCTCGATCTTCTCCGGCCTCGGCGGCTCCACCATCGACCCGGCACTGGACCGGGCCCTCAACGACCCGATGCGGCTCGCCCGCGCCATCCGGGAGATCAACCGCTACTCCCTCGCCCGTATCGACCACCGCACCAACTCGATCGAGATGCACCGCCTGGTCCAGGCCGTGCTGATCCACCGCATGACCCCCGAGGAACAGAACCGCATGCGCAACGGGGCTCACACCCTCCTGGCCGCCGCCGACCCCAAGGGGCCCAACCAGGCGGCCAACTGGCCGCGCTACGCCGAGCTGTACGGCCATGTGATCGCCTCGAACGCGATCGAGTCCGACCAGCCCTGGGTCCGCGAGCTCGTGATGAACGTCGCCAGGTACCTCTGGTACTGGGGCGACCACAAGGTGGCCCGCGAATTCACCGAGCAGGCGTGGCAGACCTGGCAGACGCTGTTCGGCGAGGAGGACCAGCAGACCCGGCTGATGGGCTGGTGGCTGGGCTTCCTGTATCTGAAGGTCGGACGCTACGACGACGCCTCCCGGCTGGTCGCGCAGCTCAAGGACGTCTACGCCCGTACCGCGCCCGAGGAGCGGGAGGACACCCGTGAGGACGCGCTGGAGGCGATGATGCTGGAGGCGGCCGTGCGCCGAGTCCAGGGCGACTTCGCCGCGGGCGCGGAACTGGACGAGATGGCCTACGACCGGGCCCGCCGCGCGTTCGGCGACGACGACCCGACGACGCTGGGCACCGCCCACAACCTCGGCGTGAGCCTGCGTCTGGTGGGGGAGTTCCAGCGGGCGCTGGAGCTGGACCAGCACACGCACGCGCTGAAGACGCGGCTGTACGGGCGGGATCACCACCAGTCGCTGATCACCGAGGGCAGTATCGCCATCGACGTCCGCGAGACCGGCGACTACGTCGGCGCGCGGTCCCTCCAGGAGGCGGTCGTCGACGGCTTCCGTCCCGTCTTCGGCGCCGGGAACCCCTCCACGCTCCAGACGCTGCGCCAGCTCGGCGAGGCCTGCCGCAAGGAGGGCGACCACGCGACGGCGCTGGAACTGGCGCGGGAGGCCTTCAACCAGTTCACCCGTCGCTACGGCGACACCCACCCCGAATCCCTTACGGCGGCGCTGGCGCTGTCGGTGGCGCTGCGGCACAACGGGGAGTTGGAGGCGGCGCGGGACAGGGGCGTCAAGACCAGCGAACGCTTCCGCCGTGTCTTCCGGGCCGATCACCCCCATGTGCTGGCCGCGGATGTGGACCTCGCGGTGACCTTGCGTCTGCTGGGGCGGGCCGAGGAGGCGCGGGCCCTGGACGAGGAGGCGCTGGCGTCGCTGACGGACCGGCTGGGGGAGGGGCATCCGATCGCCCTCGCCTGTGCCATCAACCTGGCGAGCGATCTGAGCGCCCTGGGTCAGGTGACCGAGGCGCGTGAACTGGGGGAGCGAGCGCTGGAGTTGGGCCGGGAGCGGATGGGGGAGAACCATCCGACGGCCCTGGTGTGCGCGGCGAACCTCTCCCTCGACCTGGCGGCGCTGGGTGAGGAGGACGAGGCGGAGCTGCTGCGCGCGGACACGCTGGCCCGGATGGAACAGGTCCTGGACGTGCCCCGTCTGCGCTCGGCGGAGCCGGCCCCCCACCCAGCGACGGTGCAGGCCCGGGCCCGGGAGCGGGCGAACTGCGACATCGATCCGATGCCGCTCTAGCCGGCGCGGGGCGCGGCTACGGCGCCAGCCAGGTTGCCAGCCTGATCGGGTCCGGTGGTGTCCCCGTCGCTGAGGTCAGCGACCGGAACACCGCTCGGGCCCGTTCCGGGTGGTGGCGCAGGAAGTGTGCCGCCGTGGGGGATGTTCCGGTGAGTGCCAGGGACTGGGACAGGCCCGCCCAGGCGGTGGGGTGGTCCGGGGTGGTCAGCAGGTGTGCGGTGTAGGCCTCTTGGGCGGCTTCGGCTTCTCCCGCTGCCAGGAGGGCGTCGGCCCTCAGCGCTCCCGTGACCGTTGCCGCCGCCTTCTCCGTGTCCTCGCCCGACAGGCGGTGGCGGGTCAGGACGGCGAGGGTGTCCAGCCAGCGGGCCGACTCGTCCGTGGCCACCACAGGAGTCGCCGCCAGGGAGCGCGGCGGGGTGGGGGCGCCGGACAGCCAGGCCCGGGTCGCTTCCGCCACCGCCGGCTCCGGGGGACGCAGGTGGTGGGAGCGCCAGCGGGTGGCGTGGTCCGCGGCGCACATTCGGGCCAGGGCCAGGGGGGAGTCGGGGACCGGTTCGTCCAGCCAGCGGGTGCACAGGGCGTACAGGCGGTCCAGGAGCTGTGCGCCCACCGGCGTCAGGCGTTCGTGGCGGTGGACCTGGCGCAGGGCGGTGGTCACATGGGCCCGCCACAGGGCGAACTCGAAGTGCGCCATGGGAGTCGCCGCGCCCGAGGCCAGGCGGTGGGTGCGCCAGAAGCGGGCGATGCCCACGAAGGCGTAGATGCCCTGCATCAGGCCGTCCAGCGGCCGGGGGTCGTCGCGCCAGGGGGCGTACCAGAGTTCCGGGGCGTCCGTCGTGTCCTGGGTGAGCAGCGGTGTCAGATGCAGCAGGCCGCCCAGCTTGGTGTGCTGGAACTCGTGGATGAGGGTGACCGCCAGCTGTACATGGTCGTCCGGATCCGAGGATTCGATGCCGCCGAACGCATCCCCAGCCGTCACACTGCGTGGCCGAAACCTTTCCCTCGCCGGGCCCGGAGTCAGGGACAGCAGACCCCTTCGCATCGCCTCCGCGGTCCTCGGCTGTTCGTCCAGCAGCACCGCCCAGGCCCGCTCCAGCAGCCGCCGCCACTGCTCCGTGGCTTCCTCGGACAGCGGACGCGGCTCCGTCGGCCGGGGATACGTCCGGTACGGGTCCACGTCGTCCAGCGCCAGGTCGAGCCGGTGGTTCGCTGGGCCGACCGTGAGGCGCCGCAGCGGGTGCCAGCCCGGGGCGGGAGCCTCCGGTGGCGTCGGTACGGCGACCTCGGCACCAGGTGCCAGCACGACCGCACGGCCCGCCGCACCCCGGACCGTCGCGGTCGTCCACGGCTCGGTCGCGGGCAGTTCCGCGCAGCCCAGGGTGGGAAGTGGTACCCGGCCGTGGCGCATCGGGACCTCGATCGAGAAGTCCAGCTCCGCGCGTAGCGCCGCCGCGGCGGCCACGGACGACACATGGCCCAGCAGCACCCACAGCGGCGGGCCGTCCTGCGGTGCGCCCCCGCGCAGTCCGCGCAGCGCGTTGGCCAGCCACATTCCGGTCTGCGGGTACATCAGCAACTCGTCCACGGCCTCCGGCGCCCGGCGCTGTGCCGCGCTGAGCAGGTTCCAGGCGGGGCCAAGGTCGGTCGCGTCGTCCAGCATCCGTAACAGCAGCAGCCGGCGGCTGCGTTCGGCGGCGAGCAGCAGGTCGACCGTGGCCGGACCGCCCTCGCCGCAGGTCAGTTCGTCCAGGCCTGCCGAGGGCAGACGATGGTGGGGGAGCGTGAGATCAGCACGCATCGGCGGCCCTGGAATCAGTCGTACCGCTCCGCGCTGGGATTGAAATCGCTGACGCTCGCCTGCGCGAGGTCGATGCGTTGCCGCAGCTCCTCCAGGGATCCGGCGAGAACCTGGCTGTCCATGGAGCGCAGCGTTTCAAGAGACACCCCCGCGAGATCGACTAGGTTGGACTCGACGGCGGCCACAGACGGCTCCATGACGGCCAAACCCCTTCCCCCCGGCTGCACTTGTGGTGCGGGCTGCTCACATCCCCCTGATAATGGCCCGCCGTACAGGGGATGAAACCCCGCGCCCGTGCGGCGCTGCGATATCAGGTCAGCGATGGCGCCGGGACAACTCCACCGCCTCCTGGTCCATTCGGGCCACCCCGACGGAATCGCCCTCCACCAACCGTATCGCTTCCAGGAGTTGGTCCAAGGTCCCGCGATAGCGCAGACAGGTGCGGAGGATTCCGAACACGTCAGGGCGCAGGGCGGGCGAGCGCGGGCTCATGGCCGAGATCACCGGGTCGATGCTGTCGAGGATGAGGGCCAGGCCGTTGCGGTCGCTGACGGAGGGGAGGGCGGTCAAGGCGGTGACGAGGCCGTCGAGTTCGCGCAAGGGGAGGTTCTCGGGCAGGTTCGCCAGGCTGACGGTGCCGTCGGGCGGGGCGGCGATACCGGTCAGCTCGGCCGGGGTGGCGGGCAGGCCGGCGTACTGGTGCATCAGGGCGAGTTCGGTGCTCGTCAGCAGCTCGTACCAGCGGTCCACGCGGACGGCGGCGAGGCGGCCCAGGCCGTCGTTGAGATGGTGCGCGCTGACCAGGCCGATCAGGGCCCCGTCATGCCAGACCGCCGCTCCGGACATGCCCTCCCACGGTGAGCGGTGCGGATCGGGACCGGCGTGGGGCGGCGACACGGCGAGTTCGAGGGTGCCCTCGCGGCGGTTGGACAGCACCGAGATCACGCCGCTCGCGTGGCAGGGGTCGCGGTAGTAGGTCCGGGTCCCGGGATCCCAGCTCGTCTTGAAGAGGGGGAAGCCCACGGTCGTGAACGGCAGGGTCGCGTCCGTCTCCGGTACCGCGCCGTAGAAGGGCGGCCCACCGCTCTCGGGGACGAGCCGGCCGGCGAGCTCCAGCAGTGCCAGGTCGGCCTTGTCGGAGTGCAGCGCCACGCGGGCGCCTTGACCGACGCGATCGGCCCCGAACCGTACGACTGTCTCGCGCTGCTGACCGACCACATGGGCGGCCGTGAGCACCCAGCGGTCTCCCACCCGGTACCCGGACCCGTGCCGCCAGGCGCCGCTCCCGCTCGGAACTGCCAGCACCTCCGCCACCCGTTCCGGAATCAGCCCCGCCACCCCCGCTCACAACTCCTCGATCGTTTCCACGAGTTCCCTCACCTCCGGCCCCTACCCCCACCACCGTTTTGTCACTCGATCCGGGTGGATTCGACGCCATGAACCCGTGAGGTCTCTGTGATGCACTAGGGTCGCCGCTGAAACCACGTAAAACACCTGAAACAGGGAAATGGACGGGGTCATGGACAAGTCCGGAGTCGAGTCCGAGCTGATCGACCTCAGCGGTGTTCCGCTGGAGACCTGGCCCTCCCTCCCTCTCCCGGCTGCCGACGGCTCACTGCGGCGGCTGCTCAGCCGTATCGACGACCCGGCCAGCAGCCTCGGTGGCTACAACCCCCAGCGCGACGAAGCGTGAGCAGCTCGCACATCCTCTCGGCCGATGTCTTCGACGAACTGCTCGGCGGCGGGGGCGGGACCGCCGCCGTGGCCGGGCTGCGGGCGACTGAGCGCAGTTGGCGGCTGCTCGTCGTACGGGCCCTGCTGGACGCCTCCGGCGCACATCCGCTGACAGATGCCTGGCAACTCCTCATGCGGGCGCGGGCCGTGGACGAGGCCGCCTTCGAGGAGCTGCTGGCCTATCCGGCCGTCGGCGTCTGGGCGGCGCACACCCTGCGGCGGCTGCGCGGTACGGCGGCCGGGGACGCGCCCCCGGACACCGGCTATCCGCACGCCGTCGCGGCGAGCGCGGCGATCCTGGCCGGGCTGGACTTCCGTACCGCCGTCCCCGTACAGGAAGGGTGGGCCGTACTGCCCACCCTCGGAGCCATGCGGGTGCCAGGCGCTGCCACGGCTGAAGTGACCGCCACGGACGGGCGCGTGCTCGTCGGCGGACTGCCGCTCGGTGGGCCCGACTGGCACCCCCTGACCCGGCTGAGCGCCGACGGTCATGCCCTGCTCCTGGACGACGCCGACCCCTACCGCACCCTGCGCACGCCGGTCCCCGCCGAGCCCGTCTCCGCCGAGGTCTGGCAGGAGCTGTTCGAGGAGGCCCGGGGGATCCTGCGCGGGCAGGATGCCGAGGCGGCGGGGGCCTTGCGCGACGGGCTCGTGGCCCTCGTACCCCGACCCCGCGCCGAGCGCTTCCGTCCGCACAGCGCCTCCTCCGGCGACGCCTTCGGCGCGGCCCTCGCCTCCGTCCCGGACGACGGGGAGCAGCTCGCCTCGACGTTGGTGCACGAGTTCCAGCACAACAAACTCAGCGCGTTCATGCACCTGTTCACCCTCTACGACGACCAGGGCGGTGGGCGGCTGTACTACGCCCCTTGGCGGGACGACCCGCGGCCGCTGGGTGGGCTGTTGCAGGGGGTGTACGCCTTCTTCGGGGTCACCGGGTTCTGGCGGCGGCGTGAACACCCGCTCGGGCGCTTCGAGTTCGCGCTGTGGCGGGACCAGACCGCGCACGCCCTGCGCGCGATCGGCGCGGCGCAAGGGCTGACCGAGCTGGGGCGGCGGCTGGTGGCCGAGCTGTCGGGGCGGCTCGCGCCCTGGCTGGCGGAGCCGGTGGAGACGCGGGCCCGGGTCGCCGCCGAGCTCGCGGCGGCCGATCACCGGGCGACCTGGCGTGCGTATCACCTGCGTCCCGACCCGCGGGTGGTACGCGCACATGCGGAGGGGCGCCCGGAGGGCAAGGGTGAGCCGGAGCTCGTCCCGGGCACTCCGGCGCGCGGCCTCGACACCCGTGCGGTGCTGTTGCGCTGGCTGCTGGCCGACCCGGTCGGCTTCGAGGCTCTGCGCGAGGACCCCGGCGCCACCGTGGAGGGCGCCCGGCCCGAGGACGTCGCCCTGGTCACCGGGGACACGGCGGCCGCGCTGCGGGCGTACCGGGAGCGGATCCTGCACGGGGACGGCGACCCCGAGACCTGGGTGGGCCTCGGGCTCGCGGCCCGGGCGGCCGGGGATCCGGCGGGGGAGACGGTGCTTGCGCGACCGGAGCTGGTCATGGCGGTGCATGCCGAACTCGACGGGGACCCGCTGGAGGTCGCCCGGGGTCTGCTCAGCTGCCCAGCGTGACCAGTGCCTTGTCTGTGCCGCGCTCGGGGCCTCGTCCGTGCCGAACGTCGGGTGTCCGGAGGACCGTTGGAGACAGCCCCGCGGGTATTCAGCTGCTCAGCGTGACCAGTGCCTTGTCTGTGCCGCGCTCGGGGCCTCGTCCGTGCCGAACGTCGGGTGGCCGGAGGACCGTTGGAGGCAGCCCCGCGGGTATTCAGCTGCCCAGCGTGACCAGTGCCTTGTCTGTGCCGCGCTCGGGGCCTCGTCCGTGCCGAACGTCGGGTGGCCGGAGGACCGTTG
>NZ_JAVRBF010000423.1:0-372 GCF_032436805.1 Streptomyces sp. P17
GGACATGCTCAACTCGTACACGGACTTTTTCGCGTTGGTGACATCGGGTCGGCTGGCGCACAATGCGCAGCCCGGTCTCGATGCGCCAGCGTCAATGGCTGCGACGCGTCGTCTCGGTGGAGTGGATGTGATCGATCGGCGTGGGTCGCCGTGTGATGCGTCTCCGCTGATCGCTGCTGTGGGTGCCGTGTGGCTGCTCGATCATCAACCGGTCGTGGAAATCCGCGACCCGATCCCGCCGCCGCCGAAGGTTGGTGTGGTGGGCGGTGCCGATGGTGGGTCGCGTGAGGTGAGCCTGCTGACGATGAGTTTTTGAGAGGGGTGGTGTCTTGTGGCTGAGATCGGCTATCAGAGCGGTGATGAGATCGGAAG
>NZ_JAVRBF010000424.1:0-372 GCF_032436805.1 Streptomyces sp. P17
CGCTTGTCTATAGTATAAACTTTATAGCGATAAGGTGCTGTCAGCGCAAATGATCGGAGCTCTCCCTCATCCATAAGTAACATCATAGAAAGCGATTCGAATAAACTCATTTCTGCGCCCCTTCTAGAATTTTGTGAATTTCTTTGCCTGCCGCAACCCTCTTTCTCGATGCTCCATCAGATTGATCGGTTACGTAAGACATTTTTAAGCTCATCAACAGTTTCTTTTCATCGAATGGGGTGCCAGCCTTACTTGCACCAAATTTGACTCTAGGTTTATCCCTAACTTTCGGGTAGTAGTATTTATAACCGCTGTACTCATATGTTTCCAAATATTCCAACTTACTTAGTAAGTACAACAAGCGAGTTACTT
>NZ_JAVRBF010000425.1:0-370 GCF_032436805.1 Streptomyces sp. P17
GTAAAACCCATCACGACCAGTCAGGTTGGTATTTTCGTTGACGATATTCCGAACCTGTTCATTAATGACCATCTGTTCGTCACGGGTTAGTTGGATAACAATGTCCTTAATCATTCCCTGATGTTCAGCCATTTGTGCCTTTCTTTGCTCGAACTGCTCTCTGCTGGACAAACGGGAGAAACGCATGATGAAGCCTCCTTAGAAAACGAGGCCACCAAAGCGTTTTGCAAGCTGGCCGTAGAGGTAGACCTTGGAGCGTGCACGAGTGAATGCCACGTAAAGCATACGTGCAGCGACATCCGGTTGAGTGACTTTGGAGATATTACTCAGATCGATGAAGACGCTATCATACGTCGAGCCTTGGGCCTTG
>NZ_JAVRBF010000426.1:0-370 GCF_032436805.1 Streptomyces sp. P17
GATGCCGATCGCGCTGTCGCGTGGACCTGTGGGGGATCGTCCTCGTGGGTGGTGGGCGGCGGCGGCTGGTCGGGCGATGCTGGCTGACCCTGATGTGGCAGTGGAGTGGGGCTGAGATGGGCATCCTGATCATCCCCACCGACCTACGCAGTCACGTGCTCGGCCTACGACATGGAGGGCCGGGTCTGGCCCTGGTCAAGCTGGATCGACGACGACGGCCTGGCATGGCCACGACCGAGGCGGGAGTGCGGGCGATGCTGGTGGACTCCGACATCGAGCTGGAGTGGTGATAGGGGTCCCCCCTATACCAAAGAAAACCCCCACCCCTGACGAGGGGTGGGGTACCACGTGGTCGGGCAGCGGTCAGGCG
>NZ_JAVRBF010000427.1:0-370 GCF_032436805.1 Streptomyces sp. P17
GGCATGGGCCAGAAGATGCGCCGGGTCAGCCACGCGGAAGTGCCAGCTATGAACGAAATAAGCGTGATCGCCGGTGCGGATGCCGGCCAGCACCGGGTGCGGGTGGTCGATGACCAGATCGTTCCAGCCCATATGCGGCACTTTCAGTCCGGGGCTGTCGATGGCCCATGCCGATTACGGCGCTGCGGTCACGGCGGTGGTGGGCCGCGACAATATCGTCGGAACCCAGTTCCACCCGGAAAAATCGCAAGCCGTCGGCCTGCGCATCATCGGCAATTTCCTGCGCTGGAGGCCGTAAACCCAACGGCACCTCGCTCCGCGCTTCTTCTGTGTAAAAATATCCTCAGGGGGTGAGGGCCGCAGGCCCGAG
>NZ_JAVRBF010000428.1:0-370 GCF_032436805.1 Streptomyces sp. P17
GATCGACGGCACCACGGCCGGCGTGCACTTCGTCACCGCCGACGGCAAGAAGAAGCCGGCGGCCGCAAAAGCAGCTGCCGCGCAGAGCGCCACCGCGACCAAATAGGTTCAAGACATCATCAATCTCGTTCAACTTCAGCATCGCCCATGTCCACAGTGCCGAATGCGCGAACCATAGCCGGCCCGATCAAAGGCGACGGCAGCCCCCGGGCGGCGCAATCGACGCGTCCCTTCGTGCATGTGCTTGCCGATACCTCCGATAAACTGTCCGCCATCTGCTCGGCGCTCGAACAGCAATTCACCGTGGCGGGCGAACGGCTCGACGCCGAGGCCAGGCTGGCGCAAGTGCCGTTCGCGATCGTCATCCGCG
>NZ_JAVRBF010000429.1:0-369 GCF_032436805.1 Streptomyces sp. P17
GGGACGCCTCGGGTTTCCGCGACTCAAGGCCGGCACGTGCTGGAGGCCGAGGCCGGATCCATGGCGGGCTGGGGCTTGCGGGTTGGCGTGCGGGTGGCGGTCGAGGCGGACTGTGGCATGGGGTGAGCCGTGACCGTCGGTACGGCCGCAATGGACCCCCCTCGTCATCGCGCACTCTGACAGCAAGGATGCCGCCGCGACCTGGGAGAAGCCCTACAACTCGTCGGGCTGCGGGGTGAGCCCAGAGGGCGTAAGCCGCAGTGAGATCAGAAGTGAGGCAGGCAGGGTGGCGCTGTCGGGCGATTCCGTCTTCAGGAAGAACTCCAGGGCACCGTGGGCGAGTCCGCTCTCGGCGGTGTTGCGCAGCGT
>NZ_JAVRBF010000430.1:0-369 GCF_032436805.1 Streptomyces sp. P17
TGGATATAATAAACGTCTTTCAATTCGTGTTCGCGCACGTTCTCGGCAAACACGTTGATATTGACGAAAATCCCCCAACCGTCATTATTGTAACGACACAAGGTTTCCCAATGCTGCGCAATTGTTCCGTAATATTTATGCGCCGGAATACCTTTGTTGGTATCGTGAATGCACCGAAACCAAACCTGTGCTTGATCTGCTGGCAATCCGGTTAACGCCTCAATATAGGCGGCGGCTTGAATGTATTGCTGCATTATGCACCGTCACGAAAGCGAATGAAAGCGTCAACATCGGCTTCACGCCATTTGCGCGGCTTAGTTCCCTCTATATGTGGTATGGGAAAATTGCCTTGACGCAACTGATAGTGCA
>NZ_JAVRBF010000193.1:0-1044 GCF_032436805.1 Streptomyces sp. P17
AAAGACAAGTTCGGTTCGGATGGTTTCCCTATCCGTCGCGATCAGGTCATTGATGCCGTGGGTACTCGTTCGGCTTCTATCGGTGATGCATGGAATGGTGTCACTCGCTGGGACGATGCCACGCAGAAGCGTATTCAGGAAGTTGCTACAGGTATTTTGGGGAAGGGTGCTTATCGTAAGCTCGTTGCGGCTGAACGTATGGTTCAGGACTTCGTTACGGATGCCAAAGTCTTGATCGTGGTCAAGAGCATTTTCGTACCAGTTGCCAACATGGTGGCGAATATCCACCAGTTGCTTACTCGTGGTGTTCCGCTTCGCGATGTGATCCGTGGTTCGGCTCGTAAGACGGCAGAAATCAATGAATATGTTCTGCTTCGCAATAAGGAGATCAAGCTTGATGCTGATCTTCGAGCAGCCAAGGGCCGCAATGACACACGCCAAATTGGTAAGCTGACGACTGAATTGCAAACAATTCAGGATACTTACAAGCGTATGTCCATCGCTCCTCTGATCGAAGCCGGTGAATTCTCGGCTGTTACAGAGGGCGGTATTTCGCAGGAAGACCTTGCCTTGGCAGAGGGTCGTTGGGGTAACTTTGTGGAGAAGCTCGGTAATAACCTGCCTAATCCGCTTCGCCTCGGCTATCGCTATGGCACCCTGTCGCGTGACACTGCCTTGTTTAAGGGTCTCGGTCGTGCGGTACAGTATGGTGACTTCATTGCAAAGGCCGTCTTCTATGACGATCTGGTCAAGCGTAAGGGAATGTCCAAGGAACAGGCTCTTGCTCTCGTCTCCGAGGAATATGTCAACTACAACCGCTTTGCTGGTCGTAGTCGCCAATACGCTGAAAGCATGGGGCTTATCTGGTTCTGGAACTTCAAAATCCGCTCCATGAAAGTCGCTGCTTCCATGATCCGCAATAACCCTGCACGTGCTTTGATCGCCACTGCTGCAACACCAACGCTACCTTTCATTGGTTCTGTTGGTTCCCCGGTAACGGACAACCTTGCAAATGTCGCAATTGATGGGCGGCTTGGTTATTCG
>NZ_JAVRBF010000431.1:0-368 GCF_032436805.1 Streptomyces sp. P17
CCCACCCACTACTACCATTATTTATCTAATTATGTGAGTAATCTTTGACGAAGGATTGTTCTCATAATCAGATCGGTGCAGCCAAACACCGTAGGGGAACCGTACCGTTTCCGAACCGCTCAAATATGGTTCCCCGATCCCTATCTTGCTGATCTTTTCCAGTGGCGCATCACGCGACAAACATCCACCCGACTGGATCAGCAGATCAGGGGAGAGAATGGAATGCCTCTCCAGTTCTCTCCCCCAACAGTTACTGAGGTATATTATGTCGATAAGTAGTATGGTATTAAACTGGGCATTCGGTTTTCATATCGATGCCTGCCGCCATCAGATGAGTGAATTCAACCGAGGCAGAGATCAAGGTCAAC